>CAYGVF010000053.1:0-5919 GCA_964353285.1 uncultured Candidatus Saccharibacteria bacterium
GGAATTTGAAATTTGAAATTAGAAATTTGAAATTAGTTAGACGCGATTACAAAGCGTCTAACGGAACTGAAATATTTTTGTCTTTCGAAGACACAAAAAACGACAAAATCCTGGCTTTTTTGAGATTAAGACTTGCCCGCCGTAGCTTTGGCGAAGGCGGGATCACCAATTCCTGGACTTTGCCGATTTTAAAAAATTCCGCCTTAATCCGCGAACTTCACACCTATGGCCAGACCGTTCCTGTGTCCGAGAAAATAAAAAATGCCCAGCAGCATCAAAGCTTGGGCAAAAAATTAATGACGGAGGCAGAAAAAATCGCAAAACAGGAATTCGGATTCAAAAAACTTGCCGTCATCTCCGGCATCGGCGTCAGAGATTATTATCGAAAACTGGGATACAAATTAAAAGAAGGTTATATGATAAAAAATTTGACTTGACAATTAAAAATTTTAAAGATAATATAAGCTTATTAAATTTAAAAGGAGGAAAAATATGGCTAAAACAATTATCGCATCCGGTCCGGTTATCGTAGAGAATGGCAAGGTTCTTCTCAATAAGCACGGTGAAGACGCTTTTTGGAAATTCTGCGGAGGGAAAGTCGAAGATTTTCAAGTCGATTTGGCTGAAAACGCCAAAAGAGAAGTCAAGGAAGAAATGGGAATCGAGATTGAAATCATAAATCCTGATCCCTACATTATGCACATCAAAAAAGAAGACAAAGACATCATCCTGGTTCATTTCTTAGCAGAAAGAAAAGGTGAAATCCAGCCCGGCGAAGACATTCGCGAATGGAAGTGGTTCGACATCAACGAACTCCCGGACGATATCGGTCCGAATATTGACCCGGCCTTAGCTCATTTCGGATTTATCGAGTAGCAACCAAAATAAAATAGCCACCCCCGCCGGGTGGCTATATTTTTATTTATCAAAACTATCAATCCCCGTTATTTCTTCCCCAAATACAGTATTCGCATTCGGAATGGTGGGGCGGGATCGGACTGTTCAATAATTTCATCGCGTCTTTTAATGTTTTCCTGGCCCTGTTCGGGTCTATTTTTAATTGGATTGGCTGAACATTGAAAATTACCGTACCGTTCTCCTCAACATGTTCGGGGTAATAATATATCAGATAGCCAAAATTTCCGACCGGATATCCGTTTTCTTCTAAAAGCAAGGTGTAACAATCCAATTGGTTTCCGTAATATTTTTCCGAATCTCCTTCTTTCGGAGCAAAGCCTCTGGTTTTGTAATCCAGGGGCATATAAACTTCTTGTCCTGAGCTTGTCGAATGGACCATACAATCATCCAATGCTCCGAATAAAACAACTCCCAGATTCCCGTCTTTATATTCCAATCCCGTTCTCCAATTCCGCCATTTGTTTAAAAGTTTATGGTCGTGAAGTAAATTTCCCTCTATTTTTCCTTGAAGCTCCGGAGGTAATTCTCCCTTTTCTCTGTATTTATCGAAATAATCCTTAATCACCAAATCCATTCCTCCGGGCAAAGACGGAAAAATCCCCCGCGGACGATGGATGCCTTCGTTCATCTGCAGCCAAAAACACCTCTGACACTCCAAGAATAAATTTAAAGTTGATGGCGACAATCTAATTTCTTTCATTTGGAGAAAAATATTAAAGAATCAAGAATCACGTCGAAATAATTATCCAAATCCTGTTTTTTGTTTCCGCCAAAAACAACATTCTGCCATTCGGCCAAAAGCGTGCCGTTACCAGTTGATCGAATATCCTGCTCCAAGTTTTCTAGCCCTTTTTCTTGTCTAACCAATTTATTTGACTGATCCAAAATCTGAGCGTATTTATTGACTTTTTCCAATCTTTCCAAACAGCTCGCGGATGATAACTTTTCGGCTTTTTTGGCCTTGATTCCGAAATAAACCATAAAACCGCAACTGATTATCAGTAAAACAACCAGGATAACGATCAAAAACTTAACTTTGAAAATTGCCTGCCGAACACTTTTGAATTTCATCGCAACATTTAGTAAAAAACTCATAATTCAATAATTAATTATTAATTTCTCCCAATTCTTCCAAAATTTCAAAGGGTATGGGAATCGGACCGCGAATCGGACTTCTGGCCGGATATCTCCAAGCGGTAATCATTCTTATTTTCCCTTTTTTGAGGTTCTGATACATTAACCAGATTTCGGTGGGATGTTTTTTCGAACCGGTCGGCTGCATCACTGCCACTGTTCCTGGTGCAATACCCAATTCTTTTCGTTTCGGATTGTTTAAAACTCTTTTTAAGCGCGCTTCGGACAAGCCGTAATACCTCATTTTTTGAGTTGAGTGATTTGTCCAGGAAATTTTTTCCGTGTTTTTCGGAATTTTAAATTCCATTAATCTATCTCGTAAATTAAACTTACATTGATAATAATTTCGTTTTCGCCGGTTTGAATATCTGGTGTTGTTCCGCCACCGCCCATTCCCGCTGCCTCTTTATACATGGGCACGGGATAATAACCCGTATCCTCGCTAAATCCAGTCAATTTAACCAATCTTATTCCCAGATTGGAAGCCAATTTTTTGGCTTTTTCTTTGGCATCTTCGATTGCCAATTTTCTCGCTTGTTCTTTCAAATCTTCGTCTTTATCAATCCAAAAACGTAAAGAACTGATCTGATTAATGCCTACGCCCACGCTCTTGTCCAAAATATCGCCGACTTTTTCCAAGTTTCTTACCTTAACTTCCATGGTCTGGGTTATTTCATAGCCGATAATCTCCGGAATGGTTCTGCTTTCGTAATTATAACGGGGATAAATATTGTAATTAATGGTTTTAATGTCTTTATCCTCGATACCGAAACCCTTCAAAAATTCGATAACCGCGTTCATTTTCTTGGTGTTTTTATCCTGAACATCCTTGATGTTTCTGCCCTCAGTAACTACCGACATATTTATAATCGCGATATCCGGTTTGGCATAAACTTTGCCCTGACCCTGAACACTAATGGTTTTCCCGTAGGGAGCATCAGCGCCGATATAACGATAAGCCTTCATTTTACTGAAAATATCCACGCCCTGATGGATAACTACGACAACCGGTAAAAGTATTGCTGCCAATACAACGATAAATACAATTATTTTCTTATATTTCGCAAGTACTTTTGTAAAATCCTTAAAATTTTCACACATATTTTTATAATTTTAATTATTAATTATTACCTTATTCATTATATCACCTTGCTTAATCTGACGCACTACATCCATTCCTCGGACAACGTTTCCAAAAGCAGTATAACGGCCATTCAAATCGGGTTGGTCTTGGGTGGTAATAATGAAAAATTGGCTGCCATTTGTATTCGGACCGGAATTAGCCATAGAAATTACCCCGACTTTATGAGGAATTGATTCAACAACATAATTAAACTTATAGCCCTGAAGTTCTAATTGTTGAACAACATCAGCGGCAAGATCAAATGATTTGGGATTGATTTCATCTTCAAGACTATATCCCGGCCCACCGGTGCCGTCATTATTCGGGTCATCGTCTTTACTTAACGGGTCGCCTCCCTGAATCACAAAATCCTCTATTACTCGATGAAATTTTGTTCCGTCATAAAAACCATCCTTGGCTAATTTCACGAAATTTTCCACGGTTTTTGGCGCTGCTTTTTTATCCAATTCCAATTCAATATTTCCCTTGTCGGTTTCCATGGTAATCGAAACGATGCTTTTTTCTTTATTGATGCGTGAAAAATAAAATATCGCACCTGCGCCGATTACCAATATTAAGACAACGGCCAAGATGATAATTTCTTTTTTCTTTTTTGTCTTTTTATTTTCCGTTTCTTCCATTATTCTCTCAATTTTTCTCTGTTCTTTAATTTTTTGTATTTTACCCATAATAAAGTTGACAAATAATTAATCGCGATGTAATATTAAAATCAAGGAGGAAAAACATGAGCATAGAAAAAGAACCCTTTTTAATTCCACCCAAAAAATATTTTTACAAGATAACATTTAGAAGCCCTTTTGGCGAAGAAGGGGAGGTAGAGGTTTTAATAAAAGAAGATACAAGAGAAGCGGCACTCAAACAAGCCGGTGAGAAACACAATGTTTGGGAACACGAACAAGAAATAATATCGGTGGAAAAAACAGGAGAAACAAATTAAAGGCTCTTCACAAACCTACGAAGAGCCGCTTCTTTTTCTCGGCGACTTAGGTCGCTTTTTTTAATTCCTTTTTCAATCACGTCCAAGGTTTTGTCATAAACCAGCCGATTTATTGGAAACGGCACACCGTCTTTCCCGCCAAAAGCAAAACTATAGCGCGCAGGATCTTCATAAGACGGCTTTGCCCCATAAATCAGTTCCGAAACCAGAGATAAAGCCCGAATCGTCATTGGCCCAACCCCTTCGGTCATCAAAAGTTGTTCAAAGTTCTCTGGCGACTTCTCGTGAACCCGAAATAGAATTTTATTCAAATATTTACTTTTTGTAAAGTCCAAATCGCCGGTCAGCTTCGGCAAAACAGTATCATCTGGCATTTCCAGAGTCCGAAATAAATTTTTCTGACCAGTCTGCGTTTCTTTAATGAGTTCCAAATCGCTTATCAATGTCCGATAACCGTCCCTGATTAATTCCGTACTCACTTCTTTGTTTTTCTTGCTCTGCTTAGCAGTTAAATTCAGGGGTTTTACTTTTATATTCGAAGAAATTCCCGTGTGTGGCTCTTCAATAAAATCAGAAACATTTTCAGAAAGCCAATGATAACGTCTGGCTTGTCCAACCTTCTCGTTCATCCCCTGCTGAACCACTGTCCAGTTTCCTTTTTTCGTAAAAATAAAGGTATGATGATAAAGTTGAAAACCGTCCTGAATCGCGGTATTGTCGACTTTAGCGCTGATTTTCGAAGAATAAACCAATTTATCCGCCAAGTTTTGCGAGAAATTAAGCTTATCCGCCCAATCAATAATTTGATTGGGTGTTTTTCTTGATGTTTTTCCCTTACCTCCGCAGATAAATAAACCTAAATCTTTTTCCAGTCCCCAGATTCCCATTTTCAAGGCGCCGCAAGTAGTGGTGGTCAATCCGCTAGAGTTCCAATCGAATGCCAGAACCGATCCGAATGACTGAAACCAGACCGGATCGGATAATCTTTTTAAAAATTCTTCCGCGCCGAATTCAGCCACAATCGTTTGAACAATCGAACGCGAAAGTCGGGTCATTCTTTCGAATAACCATTTCGGGCAAGTGCCGTAATCCAATGGAAAACTAGCGAGACCTGTGCGCATGTTTGTTTTTATTTCTTAAATTTCTCAGTACGGATTGATATCTGAACACGCTCGGCGTTCGATATGCTGTTTTACCTTTGTGAGCCCTCGGGCACGCGTATTTCTTCATAAGTATTTATTCTATCGATAAATTTATTAAAATTATCCAAACTTTTGAAAACTGTCACCAAAAAAATAAATACCACCATGGTGATAATGGCTAAGCTGACTTTTGTTTCTACGTGTAAACTAAATACATTTCTCATTTTACTCTCCTTTAATCACAGCCAACAGCACCAAGCGGGCAACCTTCTTGGATAGGCCGGCTTGATGTACAACCTCAACCACTTCATCGATATTTTTATATGCTTGCGGCGCCTCTTCGGCAATTCCGCGCATACTGTAACATTTAACCAAAATTCCTTTGGCTTTTAATTGATTAATAATTTCTTGACCTGATAAACTTCTTGTGGCCGCGCTGCTGGACATTGTCCTGCCTGCGCCGTGGCAAGTTGAATACCAGGAATCTTTACCTTGTTCCGTACCAATTAAAACATAAGAAGCAGTGCCCATTGAACCGGGAATCAAAACCGGCTGTTCGGGGAAAGCCCGGGTTGCGCCTTTTCTGTGCACAACTAATTCCATTTCCTTGCCATCAACTTTATATTTTTCCAGTTTGGCAATAT
>CAYGVF010000054.1:0-1799 GCA_964353285.1 uncultured Candidatus Saccharibacteria bacterium
AAAACCTGAAATTTGGGAGTCAAAATTCCGTTAAAAGTCAAAATATCTTTTGCTCTCGCCTTGTTTTGGCAAAGCGCCAAAGTAAAATAATTGTTGCCCGTATAGGGAACGTCCAAAATGTCGAACATTGCCGCCACGTGCGGCTCCAGATTATAATCGTCCCTGAAACCCGTGTCGCATAAATTAAAAATTACGTCCGGTTTTTCCGCGCGAATTTGATAATAAGCATCGTCGCTTAACGGAAGAATTTTTATGTCGTGAATATTGCCAAGCGATTTTTTGATTCCCAAAGCGTCATTGATATTTGCCCTGCCATAAGCAAAACTTTTTCCATCTGTCGGCTTGGAATTATTCCCGTTCGGTTCGTTTATACTTCTTGTTAAAACTAATATTTTCACGGTAATATATTTTTTTATTTAATCAATATTTAATTATAACTCTAGTTTTAAAAAATATTCAAATATTAATAATCAAATAATTAATGATTTTTAATTGTGTTCAACTCTACCGTGCGGCCGCACTGTATGGTTGAACAATAATTTATTCAATTATTTCTCCAACAACAATCAATCTTTTTGCTGTGGAAAAAAGCGGAGTGCAGGTTATAAGCGTGACCACGGATTCGGTTGTCGGATTAAGAACGCTCAATTCGGTGGGCAGAACAATCGATATGGATACGACTTTATATTCGTATTTCCTGCTTTCCCAATAAATCGTAAATTTGTCCCCTGTCTCCAATTTATCGAGCAAATAAAATGTTTTTTCGTTCGGCGGTACGAATTTCCAGCGATGACCGGTGATTACCGTATTGCTCCCCTTTTCCGGCGTCGATGTTTCGGGCATTCGCCACGCGCCCTTATCCAAAGCTGATTCGTCTTCGCCTTCCACAATCGGAACTTTCACTCCGATTTTGGGAATAATTAAAAGATTGCCTTGAGACATCAAAGCAATCTCTTCTTCGCTTCTAGTAATAGAATTTGGTCCTGCCTCGCCGAAATTTTCCGGCTTGGAAGAAAAATAATATTTTATTAAAGGCAAAAAGGGATAAACAGCAATTGCTATCGCTAAAATCAAAACAACTATTAATGCGATTTTAATAAATCTTCTTTTAGGCAATCTCATTTAATCTTTTTATTCCTGCGCTTGAGCCAAGGACTAAAAGCAAACCAACAGCCATTACCCAAAACGGACTGTTTCCGGTTTCCGGCAAGCGGGTTGTCGCTTCACCCAAAACTTCTCCTTCTTGTTCGGTTGATGCACCTGCTACTATTCCTTCTATTTTACAGGTGGAAGAACAGCCATCGCCATTCACGGCATTACCATCATCACATTCCTCGCCCAAATATGAGTGCACGAGCGTGTCTCCGCAATAACGAGCAGGGTCTCCGCCACCGCCACCATTGGTGGCAAGACTGCCACCACAGCTTCCGCCTTGAAGCGTAATTAATGCACATTGACTTGAGCAATATGAGCAGCTGCTTCCGCAAGCAGGACTACAAGCTTGACCGTTTTGAGTACCATTATCACATGCTTCTTCGCCTTCTTTCACATTATTACCACATTGAGGTGGATTTTGTTCCAATTGACAGGTTGAACTACATCCGTCTTCATTTATAAGGTTTCCATCATCGCATTGCTCGCTAATCTGATTAACTGTTCCGTCTCCGCAAACTGGTTGAGGAGGCGTTATGCAACATTTGACACTCACGTCATCCAAATAAGTTCCCAAAGAATTAGGGGTGCCTAAGTCGGCAAATTGAATTCTGGTTGTATCGGACGTAGCGGTTAAGGTATATTCC
>CAYGVF010000055.1:0-4248 GCA_964353285.1 uncultured Candidatus Saccharibacteria bacterium
TGACATATCTGCCATGGGCAATAAAAGTCGGAGAAAAAGAAAAAAGAAAGATGGCCAACAAAGCCGGCCATTTTCCGTACAGTTCTTTTGTCCATTTATAAATAAAAAAGCCCAAAGCAATTAAAATCAAAAGCATGGGCAACCGCGACCAAAATATTATTTTGTCCGCGTCATTACGGGAATTGTATAAGAAATTGAACCCAAAATCCCACTGGCTGTTGACTTCATCTTTCCAAGATTTCAATTGTGAGGGGAAGTTGATACCTTTTATAAATAAAAGCGGAATGGCTGACAAATCTTTTAAAAGTGGCGGGTGTTCGGGATTAAGCCGCATATCGTGCTGGGTCAAATAAGAATAGCCGGCCGGAATATGGGCAACTTCATCCATAATCGCCGATTCTTGTTTTTGCGAAATCGTAGCTAAAATCAACATTATTGCCACCAGTGCCAGTGCTAGGATAATTGGTAATTTTTTCATATATTTTTATTATACCATATTTATGATATACTTAAGAATATGGTAGAAGAAATCTACAGGGAATTTAAGGTAAAAAGAGCCGAAGTTCTGAAACAATCGGAGTCGAAAGAGCTTACCCCCGAAAAAGAAAAGGAAATTTTGAAAGAAACAATTTCCGAACAAACGCAGAAATCCCAGCCCATTACGCCGATTCAGCAGCAGGCAATAACCCATTTGGGTCAGAAAATAAAAGACGAGCCCAAAGAGAGGCAAATTCAGCTTTTAGTTAATATGGCGTTCGAAAAGGGCGTGGTTGAAGCCATCGAGGTGGCCAAAAGTCTAGACAGTCCCTACTTGATTGACGAACTTCATGATATTTTGGTGGATGAGCTTTATAATAAGTTGGTCACAGAAAAGAAGATAGAGAAATTATGAACATCAATCAGCTTATTTACCTTTGTGTTTTTGTTCTCGCTTTTTTAATCATCGGCGTGACATTTGTTTTAATATTCGAAAAGAAAAAAGGCAAGGGGATGATTACCCGAGCGTTGAATATGAGCTTGTTTTTGGTCAAGGTGCCGCTTGAAACGAAAGAAGAAGCCTCGCCGGAAGAAAGAAAAAACAGGATTGGAGTAATGGAGCAATTTTTGACCAGTTTGGCCTCCCTGAGAGAGAAACGTTCTTTTAAGCAAATTTTTTATGGTCAACCGTATATTGTTTTGGAGATGGCTGTTCCCTTTATTGGCTCGGAAATTTGTTTTTATTTGGCTGTCCCGAAAAGTTACGAAACATATTTGGAGAAACAGGTTTACGGATTTTATCCCAAGGCGACCGTCGAAAGAATCGAAGATTATAATATTTTTAACCCCCAGGGTTTTGCTGCCGGCGGGTTTTTTAAATTGGAAAAAAGAAATATTCTTCCGCTTAAAACCTATAAAGATCTCGAAACCGACCCCTTGGAAAGTATTTCCAATGCCTTGAGCAAAATAGAAGAAACCGGGGAAGGGGGAACAATTCAAATCGTTTTGAAGTCGGCATCGAAAAATTGGAACAAAGAAGGACTGGCGGTAATCAAGAGAATGGGTCAGGGAATAAACTTTAAGGACGCTCTGAGGGGGAAAATTCCCAAAAAGGCGAAGCCCGGCGAGCCTCAGATTCAGCCCAAAATTTTACCCTCGGACGAAGAGATAATGAAATTTTTACAGGCAAAGCTGTCAAAAACGGGATTTCAGGCAAATGTCCGTCTTGTTTTTTCTGCCAAAACCGAACAGCGCGCCGGAGAACTTTTGTCCCATGCCGCTGGCGCCTTTAATCAATTTAGCGCGCCCAATCTCAATTCTTTAAAATTTAAAAAAGCCAAAGGAGGCAGATTGAAAAAAATTTGCTTTAATTTTTCTTTCCGCTTGTTCAATCGCAAAGAAAATATTATTTTAAACAGCGAAGAAGTGGCAGGTATTTTCCATTTTCCTTTGACACGAATCACCTCGCCGAAATTAAGATGGTTAAAATCCAAAGAAGCCAATCCGCCGGCAAATCTTTCCAAAGAAGGAATTGTTTTGGGGAAAAGCATATTCAGAGGAGAGGAAACAATCGTGAGAATGGCCAACGACGACCGCAGAAGACATCTCTATATCGTCGGCCAGACCGGAACCGGTAAAACCACCCTGATGCTCGATATGATTCGTCAGGATATCGAAAGCGGAAACGGTCTATGTTTTATTGACCCGCACGGTGATTCCGCGGAAAAAATTTTGGGATTTGTCCCCTCGGAAAGAGCGGAAGATGTAATTTATTTTAATCCGGCAGACGTGGAAAGGCCGATGGCATTGAATATTCTGGAATTCGACCCCGATTATCCCGAGTACAAAACTTTTTTGACCAATGAAGTAATCAGTATTTTCAAAAAATTATGGGAAGCAATTCCCGAAGCGTTCGGGCCGGTATTGGAACAATATATGAGAAATGCCCTGCTTTTGGTGATGGATGATCCGGAATCCGGTTCCACTCTTTTGGAGGTTCCCAAGGTTTTGGCTGACCAGGAATTCCGCCATTACAAACTTTCGAAATCCAATAATACCGTAGTCAAAGATTTTTGGATAAAAGAAGCGGAAAAAGCCGGGGGCGATGCGGCTTTGGCGAATATCGTTCCCTATATCACCAGCAAAACCAATATTTTCTTGGCCAATGACGTGATGCGGCCGATTCTTTGTCAGCAGAAAAGCGCATTCGATTTCAGGGAAATAATGGATGGAAAAAAGATTTTCATCGCCAATCTGTCCAAGGGTAAACTGGGCGACGTAAACAGCAATTTGTTGGGCTTGATTATTGTCGGGAAGATTTTGATGGCCGCTTTTTCCCGCGTAGATACTCCCGAGGAAAAAAGACCCGATTTTTATCTTTATATTGACGAATTCCAGAATTTTACCACCGAAAGTATTGCCATAATTTTGGCCGAAGCAAGAAAATATCGTTTGGATTTGGTTGTTGCCCACCAATTTATTGCCCAATTGAAAGAAAATATCAGAGATGCGGTTTTCGGCAACGTGGGAAGCATGGTTGCTTTTAGGGTTGGTGCGAATGACGCGGAATTCCTGGCTAAACAATACGAGCCGACCTTCAGTCAGCAGGATTTAATCAATATTGACAATTTCAATGCTTATTTGAAACTTTTAATCAACAATCAGACCAGCACGCCGTTCAATATCAGGATTCCTTTCAAAAAAGAGGGCAGTCCGGAAATTATGGAAAAAATCAGGGAATTATCGCGTCTGAAATACGGTCGTGAGAGAAAAATTGTGGAAAAAGAAATTCAAGAACGGTCAAATATTGAATCAACAATCGGCGGGGCAGATGTTTTACCCGAAACTCCGGACTTAAGATAATAAAATAATAATTAATCTAATTAACCTAATTCTTCTAATTAACCTAAAAATTTTAGACATTTATTCATTGGGATTTGATTAGAAATTAGAAATTAGAAATTAGAAATTATGAAACGAAGTGATGTTGTTGCAGTTTTGATTTTGGGCGAGATTGCCTCCTGGTTAATTTTGTCCGTGGTCAAGGGCTTTTTAAAGCCCGATTTATATGCCAAGGTGTCGGGGGTTCTGCATTTGGGGTTGCCGATACTTTTTCCCGTTGCTTGCTTGATTTTTATTTTTATCGCCAATATAATCAGCAGGAAGATTACGGTAGTTCACGAGATAGCCAAATTTATTTTGGTCGGCGGGCTCAACACTTTGGTTGATTGGGGAATCTTAAGTTTTTTGATTCTCGCTTCCAAAAATGCGGGAACTGCTTCGAATAAGGTTTTGTTCGAAGTTTTTTCCGTGACCATTGTTTATTATTCGATTTTCAAGGCAATTTCTTTCCTTATCGCCACCACCAACAGTTATATCTGGAATAAATTCTGGACTTTCAGCAGAAAAACTACCGAGACCATGGGTAGGGAATTTATGCAATTTGTGGTTGTTTCAGTGATCGGATTTTTGATAAATGTGGGAATCGCTTCTTCTGTCTTCAAGTTTATTGCCGCGCCCCGCAATTTCAACCTTGACCAGTGGGGTTTGATTGCCGCCGCCATTGCCACGATTATTTCCTTGATTTGGAATTTTATTGGTTATAAATTTATAGTGTTCGAAAAATCCAAAGAAAAAACCCAAAATGATCAACCTGGTTCTGTATCGTAAATACCGTCCCCAGAAATTTTCTGAGGTTATCGGTCAGGAACACGTAATCAAAACCTTAACCAGTGCTTTGAAATCTGGCAAGGTTGCGCATGCTTATCTGTT
>CAYGVF010000056.1:0-7944 GCA_964353285.1 uncultured Candidatus Saccharibacteria bacterium
GATCGTGGACACGTAATCATTGCCAACAAGAAAACGCTGGGCAGTGGAAAGAGGAATAAAAATCATATCATCCTGGCTGCCGAATCCTGTCCCGCCCTTTGATTTGGTTACGCCAATTATCTTGAAATCCATACGGTTAATACGAATGGTCTGACCGACTGGATTTACTCCTTCTCCGAAAAGGTCATCTCGGGTAGTTGGACCAAGCACAGCAACCTTGGATAAGCTTCTTATGTTTTGCTCGGTGATAAATGAACCAATATCGATCTGAATGTTTCTTACGTCGGTATAGGCAGGAACCGTGCCGATAACCTGAGTATTGGTATTTTTCCCCTTGGCGGTAATCTGGTATCTTCGCGAGACATCCGGAGCAATGGCTTTGACAAGAGTAATTTCATTTTGAATCGCGTCGGCATCCTCCTGGCTAAGGGTCTGGGCCGAGCCTCGGCCGGCACTGACTTGCGAACCGACCATACGTTGAAATCCGGGCATAACCATGATTAAATTTGAACCAATAGATTCAATATTCGCCTCAATGGTTCCTTGCGCTCCCTGACCAATGGAAATCATCGCAATCACCGAACCAATACCAATCACAATGCCCAGGATGGTCAATCCGGATCTTGCCTTATTCACGGTTATTGCCGCAAATGTCTCTTGAAATAAATCGCTGATAATCATAAAGATTTATTGTTTGCATTACGACGAGAATGATTTTGTTCGTCTTCAACAATCTCGCCGTCGCGAATATGAATAATTCGTTGCGCATGCTCCGCCACGTAGAGTTCATGGGTAATCAGAACAATTGTGCGCTTTTGCTCGAAATTAAGACGCTGAAAAGTATCCAATACTATTTCTCCTGTTTTTGTATCAAGATTTCCGGTTGGCTCGTCGGCAAGAATTAAACTCGGATTATTGACCAGGGCTCGGGCAATGGCAACGCGCTGCATTTGTCCTCCGGAAAGCTGGTTGGAAAGATGATAGAAATGAGATTCTTCCAATCCGGAATTTCCAAGCATTGTCCTTGCTTTTGCTTCCCTTTCTTCTTTGGGAACGCCGGCATAAACCAGAGGCAAAACCACGTTTCTTAAAACCGTGGCGCGGGGCAAGAGATTGAAAGATTGAAAAACAAAACCGATTTTATTTTTTCTGATTTCTGCAAGTTCGTCATCGGATAATTTAGAAACATCTTTGCCGTCGATAAAATATTCTCCACTCGTGGGTATGTCCAACGCACCCAAAATATGCATCAGCGTCGATTTTCCCGAACCGGATGGTCCGATAATTGCCACAAACTCTCCGTCTTTTATGGTAAGCGAAACCCCTTTGAGCGCGTGGGTTTCGCCTGCTTCGCTTTTGTATATTTTGCTAATGTTTTTGCATTCAATCATATTTTAATCCCCGCGAAATACTCCCCCGCCAACGCCCGGCATTCTAAAACTATTATTTTGTTGAGTTGAAGAATTTGAGCTAGTACTGGTACTGGTAATGGTTTGAGTGACTACCGTATCACCCTCTTTGAGACCGCTCGTAACTTCGCTATAAGTGTCGTTAGCTGAGCCAATTTCGATTTGCTGTTGGCTGGGAGCAATATTTGAGGTTATACCGCTGACATTGGCCGTAGCTTGATTCTGCGAAGCCGAACCACTTAATGTTTCCACGTAATATATATCTCCTTGCGATTTTACTGCCGAATTGGGAATCAACAAAACGTTCTGTTTTACGTCAATAATAATCGAGGCGGAAACGCTCATTCCCGGCTTAATTCGGTCATCCTGGGTATCAAATCCAATCTTAATATTGTAGGATACAACCCCCTGACTTGTTGTGCCGATGGAATCAACTTCCGCCACTTCGCCGGTAATTTCCAAATCGTCAATCGCATCGAAGGTAAGCGTTACTTTTTGGCCGACTTTCACTTTTGCCACATCAACTTCGTTCAGAGAAATTTCGGCAACGCTTTGCTTGGTAATCAACGTCGCCACGGTCGTATTGCTGGAAGCCGCGTCGCCCTTTTCAACATTCATTGCCGCGATAACGCCACTAAACGGCGCGCGGACATAATAATCATTAAGTTTTTGCTTGGCTTCTAAAAGATTATTTTCCGCATCTTGGACCTGGTCCTCTTGATCATTAATGTCGAAACCGGCATTAACAAAGGTTTCTTGGCTGTTCTGAATAGAATCTCTGATGGAAAGAAGACTTGAAAGATAACTGTTGGTCTTGCCGGTATAGGTATTAAGACTAGAGATGTGGGTATCGGCAAGCGACTGCGTTCTGAACCCTCTTCGCGTAAGCTCGTCTTGATAAAACTGAATCAGATTGTTGGCGCTTTTTATCGCTTCGGCAACTTTTTTTATTGTTTCGTATGTTTGATCAATCAAGGATTCGATAACCGCTGGCTCGGAGAATCTGCTTGTTGATTTGTAATCCTCGAAATTTTTGTCATATGCTTCTGCTGCAATTTGGTATTTGTCGTATGTATCTTTTTCATATTGAGAAACCTTGTCTTCGCCATATTTCCGAACAGCATTGGCATAGTAAGTAATATTTGCTTGATTTTGCTCAAAATCATAGGAAAAAAGCATATTATTAAGCCCGCTCATAATATCCGGCAAATCCAAGAATACGTTTGCCACCGTGTTAAATCCGTCTTCATAGGCTTTTTGAATATCGTCTTCTGCTTTTTCCTTAACCCCCCTTATGGTTCCGTCGCTGGTTGTAAGCCCCTGTAATTTTTCAAGATTAAGTTCTTGCCGTTGAAGAGCTGCTTCGGCATCGCGCACCGCTTTCTGGGCATCGGTTGTGTCGAGTTGCGCCAAAAGCGTTCCTGCTTTTACTTCCTGGCCTACTTTCGCGTTAAGATAGACGATTTCGCCCGAAACTTTCGGTTTTATATCTATCTGATTCGAAGCGGAAACCTGCCCGCTTCCGGAAACCGAGACAATTAAAGTTCCCTTTTCAATAGAGGCCAATACATAACGCGTCTGCTGTCCGTTTTTCGTAAATGATTTATACCCGAAATAACCGCCAAAGATTATAACCAGGATAATTATAACGGTAATAATCTTGTGTTGCGATAAAAATTTTAAGATTTTTTTCAACATAAATGTAGAATTTAATGTTTAAGGCAAAAGCAAACCGCGAGGAGACGGATTGAAAGATGCTTCCATTGGCGATAAAAGCCGGATAAGCTTGGCTTCGATCTGACCAGCGTCATTCGGTTCGCCAATTACCATAATATATTCATCGACTTTTAAATCGGCAGGTTTTATGGTTTTTCCACCACGCTTAATAATTGTATCGTCTTTGATAAGAATTATCTTTTCTATATCATTCCGCCCCTTAATAACCAGAGTCGAACCATCAATCTTTATGATTTGTCCGAATGTGCCGTAGCTCTCGATAAATTCGCTGTTTGGCGGCATCATTCTCAAATCGTCCATAAATCCACCTTGTGGCCCGCCAAAATTGCGGTGATAATTTTCCGCCCAGCGATAAGAAAATCGCGCTTTCATTGTGCCGACAAACATTCCCGCGCCGAATATCAAAACAGCCGCCACAAAAATAGTCAGCCCGATAATAATCCATTTGAGGGTGTCTTTTTTTATTTTAATATGTTTGTTTTCTTGTTTTTCCTGTTCCATATAATTTTTTAATGATTAAGTATTAAAATTGTGCATCAAATATCCCAAGAGTAATCTTTTTTTATAAAGAAACAAACGCAGGGTAAAAAGCGCCAAGCCAATACTGATGCCAAAAGCGATAATACCCGTAATCGGCAAAGATTCAAGGATTGCCAAGCCGAAGTCTTTCCAATGATTAACAAAAGCGTTGAAATCAGTGATTACCGCAGAAATAAAATAGAGAGTTCCGGAAGTTTTTATTTGATTTATAAACATCGACCAGGAAAGAGGCATGGCGACAAAAGAAAGAACCAAAAGAACAAGAAAGCCGAACAGTAATCTTTTTGAGTGCCGCAGTTCCTGTTCTTTTTTGATTGCCGCGATGATACGGTCAAAAAGACCCGCAGATGGCTCTGCGGGTTCGAAATCACTAAATTTTCGATGGTTTTTACGCATCAGCCCCATACTTATTAATACGTATGAAGCTTGTATTTTGGTGCACTAAAACAAATCTTTCTTCAACATAATCAGTGCGCGTCTATGCCGACTTTTCACGGTATTGGGCGACTCTTTCAGTCTCTCGGCGATTTCCCGAAAATTAAGATCGTCATTATAGTAAAGAGACAATACTGTCTGGTATTTCGGGAGTAATTTTTCTGTTGCCGACTCCAATAATTGACTTATACTTGCATGTTCGAAAAAATTGTCGCTCTCCCCTATTTCTATTTCGGAAAGAGAAATCGTCTTCTTTTTCCTCAACCAGTCAATGCAGGTATTTTTGGCAATGGAAAAAATCCAGGTTTTGAAATTCTTATTTTTGTTATATTTTCCGAGATGACGCCACATTTTTATAAAAACATCCTGGGTGATGTCTTCGGCTTCCTGAACATTACCGGCGTATTTATATACAAAACCATAAATTGGTCTAAGATATCTCTTAATCAAAATTTCCAGCGACTTATTGTCGCCCTTAAGATAATCCGAAATAATTTGCTGGTCGGTTTTATCCATAAATTATGCTAATAACCAAATACTATCACAAAATTTTAACAGTATCAATCACCTACTAATACAAAAATCCGAAACAATATATTTCGGGTTTTTCTTAAAAACGGCAGGGGCGGAGGGAATCGAACCCCCAACAAGGGTTTTGGAGACCCCCATTATACCATTTAACTACGCCCCCATTTCTACTTTTTACTTTCCTTGTGAAGGGTTCTTTTTCTGCACCATCTGCAAAATTTTTTGTATTCTAATTTTTTCTCCACAGTTTTTCTGTTTCTGCGAGTGTGATAATTGATGCGCTTGCATTCACTGCAAGCCAATTTGGTTATATGTTCTTTTTTCATTTCAGTTCTTTTTTACCCATTTTCCCAATTCTTCGTTATGCTCATACAAATCCAGGGGTTTGCCCAAAAATTTATCTTCACCTTGTTTTAAAACCCAGTCATTTTCTCCAGGCTCGAAATAAGCATTTACTTCGTAATCCAGCTGATTATCTTTTTTCTTTACCGCGATTAAAATCTCACGCATAATATGACCATCTTCGTATTCCGCGTAAAAACCGTCATCAATCCCCTGGGGAAACCAATAACGGTTAATGTACCAGTTTCCTCCCAAGACCGGTTTAGCTGGAGAGATATCGCTGATTTTCTTCATAAAATCATCCATTATTTCTTCTCGGGTAATTTCATTTTCGACAATTGACGGATTTTCTGTTTGTTGATTGGATTTTCCTAAATTCTTGGCAATACAATAAACTCCGCCACTAATTAAAATTAAGACAATTATAATTATGGGGAGATAAATTTTTTTCATGGGAGCCCAGGGGCAGAATTGAACTGCCGACCTCATTCTTACCAAGAATGCGCTCTAACCAACTGAGCTACCTGGGCAACGATAGGTCCCGTTAAACGGGATGGGCCGGGCAGGATTCGAACCTGCGTAGTCCAGAGGACGACAGTTTTACAGACTGTTGCATTTGACCGCTCTGCCACCGACCCTTAATATTATAAATGACCTAAAACAGTTGCCCCGCCTGCCAGCGCCTAGGTCTAAGCCGCCTGCAGGAATCGAACCCGCGTCTATGGTTTACAAAACCACTGCTTTTCCACTAAGCTAAGGCGGCGCAGGCCTTGGCGGACAGGTCTACCGCTGCTTGCCCCGTAGTTACGCCCCTCAAGAGTGCGAGGCTGAAAGCCTCCAGATTGAGGTAAGCACACTTCGGGGAGCTAAGACGGCGTATTGCCGTTTTCCTCTTCTTCTTTTTTCTTTCTGATTTTGTCTCTCAGTCGATCAACCCTCCTGGCTAAAAAATTGTCAATTTTCAAAACAAAAATTTTAATCTTTCTCAAAATTTTCTCAGCCCGATGAACAAAAACTTCGTGAAAGAAATTACTTGAATTTATTTTACCTTTTACTTTATCAATTAAGGAAACATTTTCGAAAGGATGACGAGGGTACCTTAAAATAACAGGAACCTTACGCAAAGCAATAAATAAAACTCCCACGACACAGACAGTAAAAATTATTTGGGATATAGTTATCAACATAATTACAATTCGTAGCGAATAAATTCGGCTACTTTTATATTTTCGCCCAACTTAGCCACTTTTTCGTCAATTAAATCTTTAATCGTTATTTCTAGGTTTTTAACAAATGGCTCTTCCAATAAACTTTTTTCATCTTTGGAAGCCATGCCAGCGATATGCATGACTATATCATGAGCTAAATCTTTAAATTCGCTGTTTCTGGCAACAAAATCGGTCTCGCAGTTCAATTTCAATAAGACCCCAACCTTCTTATTGGTATGGACATAGGCCTCAATAATTCCTTCTTCGGCTTTTCTCTGCGATTTTTTCATAGCTGTGTCTCGGCCCTTTTCTTGCAAAATCTTCAGGGCTTTTTCTTCATCTCCATTTACCTCAACAAGAGCGGATTTGCAATCCATCATGGAAGCACCTGTTTTGTCTCTAAGTTTTTTTACTTTATCAGCAGTAACCATAAATTTATTTTAAAGCTTTTTCTATCTGCTCTAACATAAATTTTAAAGCAGAAATCGAATCATCATTTGCAGGAATAGGATAATCAATTATGCCTGGGTCGCTATCGGTGTCAACAAAGCCAATCACGGGCACTTTCTTTTGTTTTGCTTCTCTGATAACGGCCGATGATGATTTAACGCTTAAAACAAAAATCGCTTCCGGTAATTTATCCACATTTCTTATTCCGTCGAATTTCTTTTTTAATTTTTCTATTTCTTCGTCAAATTTTTGTTGTTCTTTTTTTGTATATTTTTTTAATTCGCCGTCAGCCCTCTTCTTCTCCAGGTCTATAAAATATTCTACTCTTTTTCTGATTATTTTAAAGTTGGTCATTAACCCTCCTATCCAACGCGAAGCCACATAAGGCATATTCGTATTTTTCGCTATTTCTTCAGCCAAAAAATAGCTTTGGGGTCTGGTTTCGACAAAAATTATTTTACCTTTATTGTTTTTTACCTCTTCGATAAATTTAATTGTCTTTTCGAGCTCCTCTATTGTTTTCTCTAAATCTATAATATAAATATTGTTTTTTAAACCATAAATATAAGGAGCCATCTTGGGATTCCAGCTCGATTTTTTGTGACCAAAGTGAACGCCCGCCTCAAACATTTTTTGGGCTAAGTCCTCGGAAGTTGTTGATTTTGCCTTTTCTTTAGTCATAATGAATTCAATAGTATCATAACAATTAAAACAACGCAATAAGGTTGTTTTATTGACTAATCTATGTTTGTATTATATCATTAAATTTACGATGAAGAAAGATACTCATCCAATTTATTATCCCGACGCCTTAATCCACTGCAGTTGTGGAAAAACTTTTAAAGTTGGCTCAACAAAACAGGAAACCCGTGTTGAGGTTTGTAGTTCCTGTCATCCTTTCTATACTGGCCAAGATAAAATTATCGATACCGCCGGCAGAGTGGAAAAATTCAGAAAAAGATTGGCGCAAGCCGAGCCAAAAAAGAAAAAGCCCGCTAAAGCTCCTGCCTCATCGGCAGGCAGGTCGACGGGTAAAAAGAAATGAACACTAATTCTAATAATGTAATAATTGAAATTAGGGCGGGGGCAGGCGGCGATGAGGCCGCTTTATTTGCGGCTGATTTATGCAGAATGTATATGAGGTTCGCCGAAAAACAGAGCTGGAAAGCCAAAATTTTAGATTCCAGTGCTTCCAGTTTAAAAGGGTATAAAGAAATTGTTTTTCAAATCAATGGCGATAAAGCTTATGATTTATTGAAACAAGAAGGCGGCGTGCATCGCGTACAAAGAATTCC
>CAYGVF010000057.1:0-12849 GCA_964353285.1 uncultured Candidatus Saccharibacteria bacterium
CAAAGAGCAATGCTTGGTATTCGCGCGGTCTGATGTACTCTTGCTGGATTTCACCGATATTTATAATTTTTTTAGTTACTTTGGCGCCTATTTTCGACCATTGTTCTATTAAAATGTCGGATACTTGCTGGAGTTCCCGTAATTCCGTGGTAACCAATTCAAATTCCAATACGTCATCTTTCTTTTCCCTAATGCCGTCGTTGTTGGTATCTTTCCAGCCGGCCTGTTCCAGGATGTTTTTAGCGTATTCCGGGTCGAAATTGTAAATTTTTGTTTCGTCGGTGTGTCCCCAGACGCCGGCGGGTATTGGCGATTCCACGGGTTGGCCTTCGCCTTTCAGAACTTTTTCGATTATCTCATTTTTATTGGTGGCGTAACTAAGAGCCACTCTTACGTTTTTGTCGGCCAGAGCTTTGTTTTTGGCCTGGTTGAAGAAAACAGCAAAATAACGGGGGAGATTCAATTCTTTGACAAAAGATCTTGATTTGACTCTTTTTAAAAGCTCTTTATTTTGGATGGAAATCAGACTGAAATTATCGATATTATTTCTATTGTAGGCCTTAATCAGACTTTCTTCGTCCGGATAGAAATAAAATTCAATTTTTTCTATAAATGGACGGCGAGGAGAACCGTACTCCCCAAAAGCTTCCAATTCTATAAAATTGATAAATCCCTCTTTGTCTTTTTTAAGATTTTTTAGTTTATAGGGACCGGTACCGATGGGAGAGAGATTTTCTTGGGCGAGCAGGAATTTTTCCGGCAGAATTTTTTTCCAGATATGCTCGGCAATTATTCCGGTTGTGGTATTGGCCAAAAAGGAAGCATAAGGAGTTTTGAGTTTGAAACGAACGGTATAATTATCGATTTTTTCTATTTCTACTCCGGTCCAGTTGATTCTTATGGGGCTTCTTGAGTCCGGATTTTGAATTGTTTTAAAGGTGAAAACAACGTCGTCAGCCGTGAACGGTTGATTGTCTTGCCATTTGATATCTTTTCTTAAAAAGAAATCATAAGTTTTTCCGCTGTCTCCAATCGCGTATTTTTCAACCAAGTCGGGAACCAGCTCTCCTTTGCCGTCGTACTTCATTAGTCCGGAAAATATCAATTCGGTTACGTCTCTGTCGGCATCGTTTATCTGGCTCAATATCGGATTTAAATACTGGGGGCTATCGGCGATTCCTTCTCTGAAACTTCCTCCGTAATTTGGCGCCAAAACCGTATTTTTTATATTATAGGCAGTCAGCCAGGCAAAAAGGGAACAGATTCCCAAAATAATAAATCCCAATATAAAATAGCGTTCTTTTTTATTGAGAACACCGGGAATTTTTTGCCACTGATGCTTGGAAGGAATTTTTTCCAACAGTCTTTTTATAAATTGTGATAGTTTTTCCATTATTGAGTCATCATTCTAATAACGGTACTTGCTATAAAAAGCACGGCCAGCACGATTGTAGCAATAAAAATAATTTTTTCCGCCCCCCGTTTTTTGAAATAGACGCCGCCCTCTCCGCCGAAGGCTCCGGATAAACCAGTTCCTCTTTGTTGGAGAAGTATGGCGACTATCAACAGTCCACTGAGAGCGATTTGGACGATGTTTAGGATGTTTTCCATAGTTTATAATTCTGTTTTTTTCTTTTTGAAAATCCCGACGATAATTGCATTAATAACCGAAACAACGATTGAACCCCAGAGATAGCCCCAAAGATTGATAACCTGAAGGCCTTCGGTGAACCAATCAACTCCGAAAAGTATCGCCGCATTTATAACAATTATAAAAAGTCCGAGGGTTATAAATATTAAAGGCGCGGTGATAATTTTAAGTATGGGCTTGATAATTAAATTGGCCGCTGCCAAAATTGTGCCAATAATCAAATAGTCCACCCAGTCGCCGGTAAAGATTATTTGTTTTATAAAATATTGGGCAATAAATATACCCAGAGCATTGGCAAGTATTTGCAGAATAAATCTAAAAAGCCAGCGCATATTATTTGTTTTTTAATAATTTTTTAAGTTGAAAAACACGTTTTCCCGAAACTTTCATCTTCGGCTTCTTCTTTTTCTCCCGTTGTTCTATTTTTTCTATTATTTTTTCTGGTAGTTCTGAGTACTCTTTTATTTCGGTCATATCCTTTATAATATCCTTATTTTAATGATTTTACAAGATTGATGATATAATATAATTATAATTATGAATTTGAATTTTCTCGAAAAATCGATTTTGGCAACAGTGATTTATTATGATATTTTGGATTATCCTTTGACCGGTTTCGAGATTTTTAAATATCTGATAAATCCGTTGCACATCATTGGCCAAACGGAACCTGTTCGGGACCTTGAGTTGGAACCGTTCGGAGAGATTTCGCTTTCCAGTGTTTTGGATTATTTGCAGACCGAAAAAATCCGAGAATTTGTTGGTGAAAAAAATGGTTATTATTTTTGGGTGGGCAGAGAAGGGCTTTATCAACAGCGAATCGAACGGCAGAAAATTGCTACTCCGCGCTGGAAAAAAGTTTATAAAATTCTCAGGGCTCTGCAGATTATTCCTTTTGTTAAAATGATCGCTGTTTGCAATAGTTTGGCGATTAATAACTCGAAAGAAGACGCGGATATAGATTTTTTTGTAATCATCGGAAAGAACAGAATTTGGCTGACCAGGTTATTAATTACTTTTTTTGTCTGGATGATGGGCGAATGGCGACATAAAAAAAGGATTGCCGGCAAAATCTGCTTGAGTTTTTATATCACCGAAGATGCTTTAAATTTGGAGCCGATTGCCATAAAGCCATATGATATTTATTTGGCTCATTGGGTAGCCGAATTAAAGCCGGTTTATTACGAGGGTCAGATATATCGGGATTTTGTTTTCAAAAATCTTTGGGCAAGAAATTATCTGATAAACTTCGGAAAGATTTCTAATCTTTATTATCCGGAATTCAAAAGAAACAGATTCTTGTCTTTCTCGAGGATGATTTCGGAGAAACTGTTGAAAGGACGAATCGGCAATCTAATAGAAAAATTATTCAGATTTTTCCAAAAAAAGAGGATTACCCGCAAAATAATTCCTCACGAGGTACCCACCGCGGTCTTGGTTTCTGATAAAATGTTGAAATTCCACGAAAACGACAAAAGAACTTTTTTCGAAGAGAAATTTGTCGAGAATTTAAAAACCAAGCTTTCTACTTGACATAAAAATCTTTTTAGCATAGTATGTAAAATACAATTAATAATTATCTAATTATTAATTTTTTAAACTTATGAATATTAAACCATTAGACGACAGGGTTCTTATTGAACCAACGTCAAAAGAAGAACAGACAAGGTCGGGAATCGTTCTTCCCGACACAGCCGAAGAAAAGCCCGAACAAGGCAAGGTTATTGCCGTTGGACAGGGCAGAATTGACGCCAATGGCCAGCGTATCCCCATGACCGTTAAAACGGGCGATGTTGTCATTTTTACCAAATACGGGCCAAGCGAGATTAAAGTTGACGGTAAAGAATATTTAATTGCCAAAGAGGAGGATATTTTGGCCATAATCTATGAGTAAACAATTTAAATTTGACGAGGATGCTCGTCAATCACTTAAAAAGGGGGTTGATAAACTAGCCAACGCTGTTCGAGTTACCCTTGGTCCGAAAGGTAGAAATGTTGTTTTGGACAAGGGCTTTGGCACACCCACCATTACCAATGATGGCGTAACCATTGCTAAAGAGATTGAACTTCCGGATAAATTTGAAAATATGGGTTCTGAACTGATAAAAGAAGTAGCGGAAAAAACTAGTGACGCGGTTGGCGATGGAACAACCACCGCCGTTATTTTGGCCCAGGCAATGGTAGAAGAGGGGCTTAAGTTTGTTGGCTTGGGATTTGATCCAATGGCGATAAGACGAGGCATGGAACAAAAGATTAATGCGATGGTAAGAAAGTTAAAAGATTTTTCCGAACCAATAAAAACAAAACAACAGATAGTAGAAGTTGCTACAATTGCTAGCGAAGACCCAGAAGCAGGAAACTTAATAGCTAACGTAATAGAAAAAGTTGGGAAAGACGGCGTTGTTACCGTAGAAGAATCCCAGACTTTTGGTTATTCTACGGAATTGGTTGAAGGACTGCAGTTCGATAACGGCTATATTTCTCCTTATATGATAACCAATACCGAAAGAATGGAAGCCGAATATAAAGACCCCTATATTTTGATTACCGACCAGAAAATTTCCTCGATTAACGATATCCTGCCGCTTCTCGAAAAGATGAGCCAGTCGGGCAAGAAATCTTTGGTGATTATCGGAGAAGAGGTTGAAGGCGAGGCCCTGACTACTTTGATAGTAAATAAATTGCGCGGAACATTTAGTTCCTTGGCTGTAAAGGCTCCGGGTTTCGGCGACAGGAGAAAAGAAATGCTTCAGGACATTGCTATTGTCACCGGCGGGAAAGTGATTTCCGAGGAAGCTGGTTTAAAATTGGAAAATGTCGATATTGAAATGTTGGGGATGGCCGATAAAATTATTTCTACTAAGGAAAAGACCACGATTGTTGGCGGGAAAGGCGACAAAGAACAAATTGGGAGAAGAATAAAACAAATCAGAATTCAACTGGAACAGACCGATTCTTCTTTCGATAAGGAAAAACTTCAGGAAAGGTTGGCTAAATTAGCCGGCGGAGTTGCGGTGATAAAAGTTGGCGCAGCCACCGAATCAGAAATGAAATACAAGAAAATGAAAATTGACGATGCGGTTAATGCTACCAAATCGGCCATTGATGAAGGAATTTCTCCTGGCGGTGGCATAGCATTAGCTATTGTGTCAGGTTTCTTTACAAGATTGGAAATAGGAATGATATCCGAAGAAAAAAAGAAGGAAAAGGAGGAAACCGGTAATACAAAAGATATTATTCCCGACTTAGAAATACCAGGCTATAGAGTTGCCGACCAGATAATAACGAAAGCCTGTGAGGCACCGCTTAAACAAATAATTAAAAATGCTGGTGCAGACGAGGTGGTTGTATATCAAATTCTGGAAAAGATTAAAGAGAAAAGGAGTTTTGGAGAAAATAATATTATAATAGATCCCGCAATGGGATATGACGCCGTGACCGGTGGGATTGTTAATATGTTTGAGGCCGGGATTATCGATCCGACCAAAGTTGTAAGACTGGCCTTGCAAAACGCTGCTTCCATGGCCTCGGTATTTTTAACCACCGAAGCCGTAATTACGGATATTCCCGAGGAAAAGAAAGAAGGCGGAATACCGCCAATGGATTACTAATTTTAAAAGTGGTATAATTAAAACCTAATAATTAACTTCACCCTGTTAAATCCCGCGAAGCGGGACCCCGCAGGGGCGGGGTATTTAACAGGGTAAAAAATTATATGGTTTTTGTTTACATTCTTATTGGTTTAGTTATTTTGATTATTCTTTACGCCGTCGGCGTATTTAATAGTTTAATCAGATTGAAAAATCGAACCGATGAAGCCTGGTCGGATATCGATGTCCAGCTGAAAAGGAGGCACGATTTGATTCCCAATTTACTGGAAACGGTAAAAGGTTATGCCAGTCACGAGCGGCAAGCATTCGAAAATGTTACCAATGCCAGGGCAAAGGCAATCAGCGCTCAGGGAATTGCGGAAAAGGCCAAGGCCGAAAACGCATTATCTAATACCTTGAAAACCCTTTTTGCCGTGGCCGAAGCTTATCCTGATTTGAAAGCCAGCACGAACTTTTTGGAATTGCAGAGAGAATTATCCGATACCGAAAACAAGGTTCAGGCCAGCCGCAGATTTTACAACGGCAATGTCCGAGATTTCAATATCAGAATCGAGAGCTTTCCTTCGAGAATTGTTGCCGGAATGTTGAGATTCCAGAAACGAGAATTTTTCGAAATCGAAGAACCGGCCGAGCGCGAAGTTCCGAAAGTGAAGTTTTAATGAATTGGTTGATATTCAGAATGCCCCGACCCTGCGGTCGGGGCTTTATTTTTGCTTATAAAATGCTATAATACTTCCTATGACGACTTATACCCAAATCGATTCCAATATTCGAAGGACTTGGATACTTTTTTCTTTGTTTTTGATTATTATTATCGGTCTGGGATGGTTTTTGAGCTATTATTTCAACGAGCAAGCGGTTTTATTTATTGCCGTATTCATCAGTGTTTTTATGAGTTTTATCAGTTATTGGTATTCGGATAAAATCGTTTTGGCGATTTCCCGCGCCAAACCATTGGCGCATAACGAGAATCCCGAACTTTATCATATTGTGGAAAATCTTTGCATTACCGCGGGTTTGCCCGTGCCGAAAATTTATTTGATTGACGAGCCGGCTTCAAATGCCTTTGCCACGGGTAGAAATCCGAAAAACGCGGTTGTGGCAGTGACCAGAGGATTGTTGAATAGTTTGGACAAAACCGAATTGGAAGGCGTCATTGCCCACGAATTGAGCCATGTTGGAAACCGCGATATTCTTTTGCAGACCGTAGTTGTGGTCTTGGTCGGCTCGATTTCCATGATTGCGGATATATTCATCAGGGGCAGACTTTTTCGGGGAAGAAAAAGCGACAGCGAGGGCGGGGGACAAGCCCAGGCAATATTTATGTTGATTGGTTTGGTTTTCATAATTCTTTCTCCTTTGATTGCCAAGCTGATTCAATTGGCGATTTCCCGAAAAAGAGAATTCTTGGCCGATGCTTCGGGCGCGCTTTTAACCAGATATCCCGAAGGGCTTGCCAAGGCTTTGGAAAAAATTTCCCTGAATCCGACTCCCTTACGCACCGCTACCAACGCCACAGCCCATCTTTATATTTCCAATCCATTAAAAAACAAGGGTCTGGCTAAATTATTTATGACTCAACCTCCAATCGAGTAAAGAATAAAAAGATTAAGAGAAATGAGTACATAAATTTAAATGGATGGATTAAGCTTTAAAAATAAAAAAGTGTTGGTATTCGGTCTCGGAATTTTAGGAGGCGGAGTGGCAACCGCCAACTGGCTTGTAGAGCAAGGAGCAAAAATAACAATTACTGATTTAAAAAATAGGGGTCAACTTCAGGAATCACTCAAAAAAATAAAAGGGAAACATAAACTATCCTTGGGTGGGCATAAAAAAAGCGATATAGACGCAAACGAAATAATAGTTGTTAATCCCGATGTTTCAATTGAGAACGAATTTATCAGATACGCTTATTCAAAAGATAAATTTATTGTTAACGAGGCTTCTGTTTTTTTTGAAATTTTTAAAAAACCCATTATTGCCGTTACGGGAACTCGTGGTAAAACAACAATTGTTGCCTGGATTAATCATTTTTTAAAAACGCGATTCAGAACAAGTCCGGCTGGCAATTCAATTGACTGTCAATTTTTGAAAATCTTGGATTTTAAAAGCCGGTTAGATGTTTCCGTCGTTGAAATATCCTCATTTCATCTCGAGTACTTCAATAATATTAAGTTGGCTCCGGATATCGCTGTCATAACTAATATTTATCAAGATCATTTAAATCGTCATAATACCGTGAAGAATTATGCTTTAATTAAGGCCAATATTTTTAAAAATCAGAACGAAAACCAGAATTTAATTCTTAATTATGACAATAAGTGGACAAAGTTATTTTTGAAATTAAAACCGAAGTCGAATGTTTGGTTTTTTTCACTCAAATCACTACCATCGAATCTGAATGGAGTTTATTATCAAAAAAATATCGCAATTTTAAATTTAAAAGGAAGGCGATTAAAAATTCTTAATTTGTCCGGTTTTGAAAAAAAATACGGCAGACATAATCTTCAAAATGTTTTAGCCGGTTCTCTAACGGCTTACCTTTTCGGAATTAAATGGAACGATATCCAAGAGTCAGTAAAAAATTTGCCTCTTTTAAAGTTTAGACAGCAAGAAATTTTCAAAAGCAAAAAATTAACGATAATAAACGATACAACGGCAACATCACCCGAGGGGGGTATTGCGGCATTGGATAGATTTGGCGGTCCGGACACTATTCTAATTACGGGCGGGACTGACAGGGGCTTAGATTACAGAGATTGGCGCAGAATTGTTTTAAAAAAAATCAGACCCAAGAATTTGATTTTTATTTCAGGCAGTTCAACCGATAAGATGTTGGGTTTATTGAAAAATAAAATAAAAAAACCAGTAGTTTGTGATAATCTGGAAAATTGTGTTAGTGAAGCGTTTAAAATTGCTAAGACACAACCAAAATCCATAATATTATTTTCACCCGCATCAAAAAGTTTTGAGAAATTCAAAAACGAATACGATAGAGGGAATAAATTTAACGAAATTGTTAAAAATTTACAATTAAATTATTAATTATTAAAAATTTTAAAATTATGGGACTCATAGAAGCTTTATTTGGTCTCGATGATACAAAGAAGATTTATCGCAAGGAATTTGAGCAAGCTCTGAGAAGTTTGCCCAATCTTTCTCACGAAGAAATAGAGTATTTGGAGGGTGTTTTTGCCGATGCTTTGAAAGACGGCATAACCGAAGCCGAGCTGAAGAAAGAAATTTTGGAGCTTCAGTATAATACCAGCGATGATTTGGATGCCGTTGAAGTCGAATCTGTAAAAAGAAAACTATTCGGAGAACTGGAAGACAATAAATAGGAAAGAGGAGAGGTGCCAGAGCGGCCCAATGGAACGGCTTGGAAAGCCGTGCCCCGTAAGGGGCTCGTGGGTTCAAATCCCACCCTCTCCGCTTGTGCTTTATCTTTATAAAATTTTGCGGATTACGGCGTGGCTGCTGGTGGTTGCCACGATAATTGCGCTGTTTTCCGGATATTTGTCGATAAAATATTTCTTGTTATCGGGAATTAATTATACCAATCTTCATGTGGCGATAATTCCCTGGTTTTTTATTCCTTTGTTTTATCTTCATTCCGCTGTTGGATTTTTGATTCTGCTTACCCGACACAAATCCACGAACAAAAAATGGGTAAAAATAATTTGTGAAATAATTTGGCTCACGATATTTGTTTTATTGCTTTGGGTAATTTTGGCGAAACCGTCGTACATTTAAAGGAGGTGGCGCATGTTAAACATTGTGCCGAGAGACAAAAAAGGGAGACCTCTAGAAGACGCCTTTCTTGTTGAAGTAGAACTCAATGGCGTTAGGCCGTCTCGACTAGCTCAAGCAACAATTGAGGTAGCCGGGGCAGAAAAATCAACCATTAAGACAACGGAAGGAGAGTATTATGTGGTTGACAATTCAAAAATCGAAATCAAAATCGATTGAGGCTTCCTGAAGAGTTTGTTCAAAAACACGAACAAGCTCTTTCTTTATTGACAAAGATTTAATAAAAGGTTAAGATATAGATGTTTTTTAATGTTTACGAAAGGAGAGAAAATGAAAGTCGGAGACGAAATTTTAATTAGAGCTAAGGTGGTCAATGTCAATGACAGCAAGTATGGTTCATTTGTAGAGGTGGAAGTTCCGGGCATCGTTCAAAAGAGCATGCCGCTTGGAAAAACAATAAGATTCTCGATTCCCCTCAAAGACCAACCGAAGACAATCGTAGGCAAATCGGACAATGAAGTCGTCGATCAAGTGATCATTTTTAAACACTGAAAAAATCGCCGGGCGATGGCAAACCACCCCGGCTTTTTTATTGACTAAAATCATCAAATTTGCTAATCTGTAATTCTAATGTTCTTTCAAAAAAGAATATTAAATTCAAGAAAAATGAGGAAAAGATGGAAAAGATAAAAATGCTTACCTATGAGAGGATTCCGTGTTGGTATGAATTGTCTTTTCGCAAAGAAAAGCCAGCGATTCTTTTGAGGATTCACAAAGATTTTATTGCCCATGCCGGACCAATTAGCGAAACTGCTCCGATAGTAACGGATTTCATGAGCCATTTCGGATTTAAGAAATTCAGTGGTTCGCTGAATGGAAATTTTGGTTTTGATGACCGTTTTATTTTTGAGGGGATTAAAGAAGATTTTGCGGAATTTGCCGTGAATATTCCCACAGTCAAAAAATACAGCGGCAAAAAATGCGAATACTGCAAGGGTTCGGGTAAAGATCGACTTCGTGACGATGAGTGTCTTCCATGTAGGGGCACAGGTAAAGACTGGTTTTATGATTGGAAATTGGCATATGCAGTTTCTGCCAGTTTTACCGTCATCTTTCACTGGATGCATTTTCCCGAAAAAGAGACGTCATCGCTTCTTCCCCAACTGATGATAGTTTTTACCATAACTCGAGACGAGATGCATGGAGGTTCGTTAGGCGGTGAATACGGTGTTGAGCTGTGCAGCTGGATGAGGTCTTTATATCTTCTGACCGAAGGCATATACGCAGTTACCGAGATGACGGAAGCGATGGGAATCGCTCATAAAAAAATCTTTGGCGCTTTCAGATTCGGAGAAGAACATTATCTTTGGGCAAAAATCCAGAGTGACGATGGCTGGCTTAATGTTAATTGTCCAGGAGATGCCTGCGGTTTACACCCAGCAGATAGTTTTGGGCCTCAAGAGGGACGAGGATATAAATTTGCTTGTCATAACGTGGATAATCCAATGCAGCAGATTACTTTGCTTGCTGGGCTTGCGGCCTTGCACGACAAGGCGCGGAGGGAAATGAAAACCTGATTTCAAGGCCGACGATACGGAAATCGTCGGCCATTTCTTTACCCTGCACCATGATTTCATGATACAGGGTTTACATCCTTCCTGAAATTTTGTAAACTTTATTATATGACCCCGATTGATGAAATCAAAAATCGGCTGGATATTGTTGAAGTCGTTGAAGGATATATCAAACTTAAAAAAGCGGGTAAGGACTACAAGGCCCTTTGTCCGTTTCACAAGGAGAAAAATCCTTCTTTTTTTGTATCTCCGTCAAAGCAAATCTGGCATTGTTTTTCCTGTAATTTCGGCGGAGATATGTTCACTTTTGTCGAGAAAATCGAAGGCGTGGAATTTGCCGAGGCCTTACGAATCTTGGCCAAAAAAGCGGGCGTGATTTTGAAAAGAGAAGACCCCCAGCTTAAAACCCAAAGAAACATCTTATACGATATTTGCGAGGAAGCCGCTGAGTTTTTCCAGAAACAATTGGAGAAAAACAAACCGGTATCGGATTATTTGAAAAATAGGGGATTACAACAGAATACAATCAAGGAATTCAAAATCGGTTTTGCCCCGAATTCCTGGGACGCGCTTTATAATAATTTAATCGAACTGGGATTTAAAGAGAAAGACGTCGAGAAAGCGGGATTTTTGGCCAAAAAAGAAGGGGCAAATAAATTTTATGACCGTTTTCGCAACCGAATTATGTTTCCCATTTCCGATCTAAATGGTCAGGTGGTCGGATTTTCGGGCCGTATCTTCGGCGCAGAAGACGAGAAAAAAGCCAAATACGTGAACACACCGGATACCTTGATTTACAACAAAAGTCGGGTGATTTACGGTTTGGATAAGGCAAAAATGGAAATTCGCAAGAAAAACGAGTGTATTGTGGTTGAAGGACAATTCGATTTGATTATGGCGCATCAGGCAGGAAGCAGAAACGCGATTGCCACTTCCGGAAGCGCTTTAACTTCCGACCATTTGCACATTATAAAAAGATATGCGGAAAATCTTGTTTTTTCTTTTGATGCCGACACCGGCGGTGAAGGAGCGACAAAGAGAGCGATTACTTCTGCCCAGCAATTGGAATTCAATATCAAAGTAGCCCTTTTACCGGTAGAGGATAAAGACCCGGCTGAGATTATTAAAAAAGACCCGAAAAAATGGGAGCAAATTCTGGAGAATACCAAGCCGATTATGGAATTTTATTTCGAAAATACCCTTAATAAATATCCCGGAGATTTAACCGTAGACAATAAGAGAGACATTGCCAAAGAGCTTTTGTACCCGATTAAAAATCTTGCCAACGTGGTTGAACAAGCGCATTGGCTTCAGGTCTTGGCTTCAAAATTAAAAATCGAGGAAAGAAAATTGGTTGAAGCCCTACAGAGAATCAAGACAAGAGAAACGGGCGAGGAAAACGTTTTATCGAGCCCGCAGCTTACCCAGGAATCCAGAATTAAAATTTTAGAAGGCCATCTTTTGGGTTTGGTTTTAAAATATTCCCAACACCTTAAATTCGCATTGGAAGAGTTTAATCTCGGCATTATAACCACTCCCGAGATCAAGAACGTGTTCAATAAATTAAAATCGGAAAAAGACAATTTCAATTTGAGCAGTTTTCAGAAGAAGCTGCCGGCCGAGGAAGTTTATTTAACCAATTATTTGATTTTTAAAGCCGAGTACTGCGAATTGGAGGAAGACCGTGTTTTGGAAGAAATAAAATGTTGTTTGAGAGAGATAAAAATTTATAATTTAAAGCTAAGAATGAACGAAGCGGCTTTAGACATAAGAGAAACCGAAGAGGAAAAAAACAAAGAAAGACTTAAGGATTTGAAAGAAAAATTTTATGAATTAGCCAAGGAGTTGGCCAGATTGGACGACATATAATAATTAACAAATAATTATGAAAAAAAAGTTGAAGCGCAAGCCGAAAAAAATAAAAAAATCCAAATCAAAAAAATCTAAGGCCAGGAAAGTTCGTCTCGGGCGCAAACGACCGCAAAAGCGCAAGAAATCGAAGTTGCGCAGAAAAAAGTTGCACAGAAAAACAAGGCGGCCAAAAACAAAGAAACACCGCAGAAGAAAATCGAGAATAACCGAAGAGATGACGAAGGGTTTAGTTGACAGAAGCAGGGGCCGAGGATTTATAACCGAACAGGAAATAATCAAAGCCATCCCGTACCTGGAAGAAGATATTGAGGGCTTGGAAGAGCTTTATGAGCGTTTTAAAGATGCGCATGTCAAGGTTTTGGAGAGAAAAGATTATATAGATTTGGCCGTT
>CAYGVF010000058.1:0-2384 GCA_964353285.1 uncultured Candidatus Saccharibacteria bacterium
CATATATCTTTATAAAGAAAATTTTCTCGAACGGCCACCAAATAAGTCTCCATCCAGCTTCTTTGGGATCGTCAGGCAGCTTGCCCATTCGAAGAACAACCCCCTCTTCCCAGGCCTTAATCTCTTTGAGCGAATGGCTCAAATACCAAGAGATTAACGGAGCGAGAAAAGAAATCGCGCTGAGAAGCCAGGAAAACGGAAAGTGCATAACCGCGAAAACAATCGAGGCAATAATTCCGATTGGAATCGCCTTTTTCGAAATATCGCGCCAATTTTCCACTGTGGCCTTCCAGCCGTTGATCTCGAGATCCCGCCAGTCCTTTTCTTTTGCTTCTTTCTTAATCGCCATTTTGATTCTCCTTTTTTTGAATTTATTTATTTGTAGCCAAATGTCGTTAGACATTTTGGTCATTGTAAGGTACAAACACAAATCTATATTAAATCTTCACTATTTCAATTATACACCTATAACAATATTTTGTCAATATCCGAATTATCTAGATATGGATTTACTCACTAAAAAAGATCTCTCAAAGCCCGAGCGGGCACGGCTGCCCGCAGGGCAGAGCGAGGGCGAGAAAGAGCGCGGCGACACGCTGGGGCGCTGACGCGTATCTTTTGTGTGAGTAAATCCGAATATCATGAACTATGACAAAACTAAGACCTCGTGCTATAATTAAAATAACTAATAATTAAAGTATTTTTATGGAAAAAATTCAAATAAAAAATTTGACCTGGATTGATATTTCCGACCCGGACAAAAGAGATATTGATTATCTTAAACAAAATTTTAATTTTCACCCGCTTGTTTTAAGCGAGCTTGAAGTCCCGACTTTGCGGCCAAAAGTCGAGCATTACGACCACTATCTCTATATGGTTCTCCACTTCCCGATTTACCATCCCAAGGAAAAAACCAGCAAATCGATGGAGGTGGATTTTTTAATCACACCCAATATCCTAATCACGGTCCGTTACGGCAGAATCCAGCCCTTGCAGGAATTCTGGAAAAAATGCGAAGCAGGAGAAAACAAACCACTTATCGAAGAATCGAGCGCTTCCTTGTTGTATTTAATGCTTCAGGAACTAAATAATTTTTCCTTCCGCCAGATTGACCACATTACACAAAAAATAGATTCTCTGGAAAAAGAAATCTTCAACAGCAAAAAATCCAAAAAAGAGGAAAAATTAGTTGAAGATATTTCTGTCATCAGGCGGGATGTTTTGGATTTTCGCCGAAGCCTCAAGCCCCAGCACTCGATTCTGGAATCTTTAAAATTAAAAGGGGTGGAATTTTTCGGAAAATCAACCGAACCTTATTTTATTGACATTATCGGAGACGGCATGCGCGTCTGGAATCTATTGGAAAACCACAAAGAAACAATCGAGTCGCTCCAAGAAGCCAATAATTCCTTGATTTCCAATAAAACGAATCGGATAATGAAGGTCTTGACCATCTTTGCGGTCATAGTTTTCCCGCTCACATTATTGGCTGCCTTATTCGGAATGAACGCCAAACACCTGCCAATAATCGGAATGAGATACGATTTCTGGATAATCACAGGTATATTATTTGCAGTAGCGATTTTTATGCTGATTATTTTTAAAGCAAAGAAATGGCTCTAAAACTCTTCAATACTCTTACCAGAAAAAAAGAAATCTTTAAACCGATAAAAGATAAAACAGTTGGCATCTATACTTGTGGGCCGACTGTTTATTCGTATCAGCATATCGGAAATCTTAGAAGTTATATTTTTGCCGATACCCTGAAAAGAGTTTTACTTTATGATGGGTATAAAGTAAAACACGTAATGAATGTTACCGATGTCGGACATCTGACTTCTGATGCGGATATTGGAGAAGATAAAGTGGAAAAAGCAGCGCAGAGAGAAAAGAAAACTGCCAAAGAAATTATTGAATATTATTGGAAAATCTTTAGAGATGATTTTAAAAAATTAAATATTATCGAACCGGATATTTGGCCAAAAGCCAGCGAACACATCAAAGAACAAATCGATTTGATAAAAAAGCTGGAGAAAAAAGGATATACCTATAAAACCAGCGACGGAATTTATTTTGACACTTCGAAATTCAAAAATTACGGGGAATTGGCGCAATTGAAAAAACAAAAACTGAAACCCGGAAAAAGAATCGATTTGGGAGAAAAGAAAAATATTACTGATTTCGCTTTATGGAAATTCTCCGAAAAACCGGGTACAAGGCAGCAAGAATGGCAAAGTCCTTGGGGAATCGGATTTCCCGGTTGGCATCTCGAGTGTTCAACAATGTCGATGAAATATTTGGGCGAATATTTCGACATCCATACCGGCGGAATCGATCACATTCAAAGCCACCATACCAATGAAATCGCCCAAAGTGAAGCAGCC
>CAYGVF010000059.1:0-3186 GCA_964353285.1 uncultured Candidatus Saccharibacteria bacterium
GGCAGGGGCAAACATGTTACCACGAACAGAGAAATGTATTTTTTGAAAAATGGGGGCATTGTGATAGATAACCCGGGAATGCGAGAAGTGGGAATGACGGATACGAAAGTTGGCATAGATGATTTATTTGACGAAATAACTATTTTGGCAAAGAAATGCAAATATACTGATTGCACGCACATTCATGAGTCGGGATGCGAAGTATTGTCTGCACTAAAATCCGGTAAGTTAAATAAAGACAAGTATTCTAACTACGTTAATTTAAAAAAGGAAGCCGAATATTATGAAATGAATAAACTTGAAAAACGAGAAAAAGACCGTAAATTTGGAAAGTTTATTAAGACAGTAAAAAAGGAACTTAAAAAATATAAGTATTAAAAACTTCTTAAACTTAAGGTGCCGTTCATAGAATAGGCGATAAAATAGGTTCTAATGTCGTCCACGACACGGAGCACTTCGGCAAGCTCAGTGCAAGCCATTATGTGGTACGTATATATTTTACTTTGCGACAAGAAAACTTTTTATGTTGGCATGACCAACAATTTAGAAGAGCGCTTATCTATGCACAGAGATAAACGTTCTTTTTTTACAAAAAAGTTTTCTGATTTAGGGTTAATATATAAAGAAAATTATTCAACCAAGAAAGAAGCTGCAAAAAGGGAAAAACAATTAAAGGGATGGACTCATAAAAAGAAACAATCGCTTATTGAGGGAAAATTATAGGCTTGTACTGAATTTATTGAAGGGCTTGTACTGAGATTGGCGATTAGTTTTGGTAGGATGGTTTACTCTGAGCATTTCGGCGAGGACATTCGGCTGAGCTCAGTCGAAGCCCTCAATGCGAGACGAAGGCCGAAGAGAATCCTACCTGCGGAGCCAAATTGTATATTGTGAAAAAGAGACCGAAAGAGTCTCTTTTTTGTTGAGAATATTGATTTTTTATTCGACTTGTTGTATAATAGTTAGTAATGAAAAGAAAAGATGAAGCATACGAACTTAATAAGGCGCAAACAATTCTTTCTGTGTTTTTGAAAGCTTACAATAAAAGCATTCCGAAGGATTTTCCTCGTGCCTCTATTGCCGGTCTGAAAAAATTTAAAGACCTCTACCCGACATTGTTTAAGTGTGGGAATTTATGGTCTATCGCCCAGCATCGGAAAAAACTCATTGACTGGCTCTTTGCTAGTCACTCCACTTCATAACCATTAATTTGCGGAAGGTTGTAATAAGCGTATACTCTATTTATTATTAAAATAACTAATATATAAACATATGGGAGATTTTAGAAAAGGCGGCGGGAAACGTTTCGGTGGCCATGGTGGCGGATTTGGTAGACGAGATCGTGGCCCAGTCATTATGCATCAAGCGATTTGCGACCAATGCGGAAAGCCATGTGAGGTACCTTTCAGGCCAACCAGTGGTAAGCCGGTGTATTGTAATACTTGTTTTGGAAGTAAAAGGGAAGCCGGAAATAATAGGGGCGGGGGGGGATTCGGAAGCGATATTGATAAAGGAAGTAATTATGAATTAAAGAAGCAGTTAGAAATATTGAATGTTAAAATGGACCGGCTTATTAAGGCAGTAGAGGCTATGGCAAACACCAAAACTTTGGTTGTAGAAGAAAAAGTGAAGGAAGCGGTAAAAACGGTTCCGGTCGTTAAAGCCAAAAAATCGGTTAAAAAGGTTTCCAAAAAATAGGCAGATAAAAACTATTATAAATATTGGAATAATCAAGGAAAAGGCAATTCTGAAGTAAAGAGTTCAGTAATTGCCTTTTTTCGTTTTAAATAAAATCAGCATCTCCAAGCGCGCTATTTTTAAAAGTAGGCCTTATAACGATTTAAATGTTATGATGTATTTATGTTGATAGATGACGTGAAAATAAAAGTTAAAGCCGGGCAAGGCGGGTGCGGATCCGTGGCTTTTAATAGTACAAAGATGAATCTGGGTCCAACTGGCGCCAATGGCGGTAATGGCGGAGATGTTTATCTTGAGGGCGTGTCGGACCTGGGTGCGCTTATTCAATTTCGTTATAAAAAAGAATTGGCGGCAACTAATGGTGAAAACGGAAAAACCCAGCTTAATGACGGGTCAGATGGCGATGATTTGATTTTGAAAGTGCCAATCGGCACGGTCGTGCATAATTTATCAAAGGGCGAAGATTCTGAAATTGTTTCCATTGGCCAACGATTATTGGTGGTCAAAGGTGGTCGAGGAGGAAAGGGGAATTACAAATTCCGCTCAGCGGTTAACACCAGTCCGACCGAGTTTCAGGAGGGCTTACCCGGCGAGGAATGCGAATTGCATTTGGAACTTAAATTAATCGCCGATGTCGGTTTTATCGGCCTGCCTAATGTCGGCAAATCAAGTTTATTAAACGAGTTGACCAACGCCAAAAGTAAGGTGGCCAATTATCTTTTCACTACGCTGGACCCAAATTTGGGCGTTTATTACGAATTGATTTTGGCGGATATTCCCGGTTTAATTGAAGGCGCCTCGGAAGGTAAGGGGCTTGGCATTAAGTTTTTGCGCCATATTGAACGCACTAAAACTCTCTTTCACTTTATTTCCGCCGAATCAGCCGAACCGGCAAAAGATTATCAAGTCGTCAGAAATGAACTTGCCACTTATAATAAAGAATTATTAACTAAACCCGAATATGTTTTTTTGAGCAAGTCGGATTTATTAACAGAAAAAGAACTTAAAGAAAGACTTGAAGCGTTTAAGGTGATAAATAAAGAAATCACTCCGATTTCAATAATTGATAACAAAAGTATCAAGCAAGTGGAAAAAATACTGCGCGATATAATAAAACAAAAATACTAACTTTTATTTAATGATCATTATGCCGGATGGGCAAAAGCATTTTGACGTAGCAATAATTGGCGGAGGACCTGCGGGGATGATTTCCGCGGGGAGAGCCGGCGAATTGGGAGCCAGCGTTGTTTTGATTGAAAAAAATAAAAATCTCGGAAGAAAGCTTTTAATTACGGGCAAGGGGCGATGCAACATTACAAACAAAGAAAATAACCCAAGAGAATTTATAAGTGAATTCGGAAAAAACGGGAAATTTCTTTTTTCGGCTTTTTTTAGATTCGGAGTCCAAGAAACGATAAATTTTTTCGAAAAACTCAATTTAAAAACAAAAATTGAAAGAGGGGGAAGGGTTTTTCCCGTAAGTGACAA
>CAYGVF010000060.1:0-4234 GCA_964353285.1 uncultured Candidatus Saccharibacteria bacterium
CAGGGACCGAAACGATTTTTTTGTCACCATCACTGTTTTTAAGTAAAAATAAATTGGCTTTGTCTCCTTCTACCCGATAATAAAAAACTCCCCGGCCAATAGCTGGGCTTAAAAAACGCCAAATCAAAAAACCAATCCCGATTCCGAGTATAATCGCTATCAAAATAAAGAAACCTTTATGTTTCAGTTCCATAAAATTAATATATCACAATTTTAACTTATCCACAACTAAAATATTGACATTTTTTACCAATTTGGTATGATTTTAATAGATCTTAAGATCTTATTTTACAAGGAGGTACGGCATGATTAGAGCGCCTACTTGCTTCTTTTCGCCGGCTTCTACCTAGCGCGGATCTGTCAAAGAAAATTAATCATCGAACACGACCGCGAGGGTCTAAAACTCAACAAAAGGGGCTAAAATAGTCCCAATGAAAGGCGTTGCCTTATCTTACAAAAGTAAGTCTGGCCAGCCTAGACAGCACAGGGGGATTCTCACCAAGAGGACCCCCTTTTTATTTTCTTTTTCTTTCCGCTTTTCTTACCCTTTCCTCGTCCATGCCGAAATGATGGGCGATTTCGTGCCAGACGGTATTTTTAACCATTTCTTTGATGTGCTCGTCATTTAAGGCCACCTCTTCAATCGGCTTTTGAAAAATAGTTATCTTATCGGGCAAAACCCCGGAATAATATCCCCGCTTTGTTTGCGGGATGCCTTCATAAAGGCCGAAAAGTTTGGAATTTATTCCGAGCTTTAATTTTTTAATCTGTGCCTCGGTCGGCTCGTCTTCAATCACTATATCAACATTGTCCAGTTTCTCTAAAAACTTTTTTGGAATCGCATCAATTCCCTGCCTGACCAATTCTTCGAATCTATTCCTGTCCATAAAATTATTTTTTAACCCCCACACTAAAATCTTACTAAAAACCGCTCATCCCAATATTTCAAAATTTAGTGTGGGGGTAAATCACCAGCATTACTTTTTTAATTTCCAAAATCGGCTCTTTATAACCGGTGGGATAATCGCGGATGGATTGCTCCAAAATGTCCTGCTTGTAACGATAGTGTTCTCCCTGGCGCGTGCCCGCGTCATTGGTAATAAATTCATCGCTATTGAAATCGTAGCCGATTATCAAAAGCATGTGTTCGGCCGGACCGGGCGGAGTATAAAAAGGATTTTTTAAAACCTGACCATTAACCGGCACAATCACCAAATTCCCGGCAATCAACTGGTCAATTATATCTTCGGCAATAATATTTTCTTTGTATTCGATATTGCTGTAGCCGAAATAATCGCGCATTAGTTGACCCGTATCTGCCATGGAATGGTCATAAAAATTGTTATATTTTTCGATTTCAAAATCGGCAAATTTTTTCAATTCCAGAGTTGCTTCTTCTTTGGAAATACTCTTTATTCCTTTTATCCATAAATCCGCCATTAATATCGAAGCTTCTTCGCAAGCATTTTGATATATCGGGTCGCTCCACTGGCCAAATGGCGCCTGAGCCAAAAACGGCACATCCAATAAAACAATATCCAAGGTTTTCGGCTGCGGCTCCGGCTGCGGTTGTAGTTCTGATTCTGGCTCTGGTTTTGGTTCCGGCTGGGATTGAGTTTGTGGCTGCCCACATCCGATTTGAGGCATCGACGCGCTGGGATTACCGTGCTTTACCCATTGGCCATTGTCGCAAATCCAGGTATCTTCGTTTCCGCCAAACAAAAATCTGATTGTCAGTAAAATGCCGGCAATCAGAACCAAAACAATAAAAATTAAGAATATCTTTTTCATCCTGAAACTCTAATCTTACTATTTTTGAAAATAAAATGTCAACCCGAGAAATAAAAAAGGGCGGAAGCCGTGGCTTCCGCCCGAAAGGTTTCGGATCTTAATCCTGGGTTGATGGCTTTTTAACCCTCTGCCCTTCTTTGATGGCCCAAGTTAATCGAGCTGCTTCTTCTTTGTTGCCTTTGATTTTTTCCGTCAACAGGTCAATGTAGGTGCGATTTCCGTACGCCTGGGCATAAGACAAGGCTTTTCCCGCCTCACAATCGTCCTGCTCTGCGTACCTTTCCATGGCTTCTCGGATTTCCGGAGAAACACTCGGGTCAACATAAAAACCCCTGGTTAAATCTCCGATCTGCCGAACTTTCATTTTCAGCGCAACTCGCATCTCTTTTTCACAAAGATCTCTTTCGGCTTTTTGAATCTTGGGGCCCCAGAAAATTGGTCCCAAAATAAAGGTACCGATGACAAGCCCAGCGATTAAAGTAATCAAAACAACCGATAAAAGTCCCGAATCTTTTTTCACCGTAACCTCCTTTCAAATTTTTTGTTCCATTTTCAGAACACCTTAATTATAGCAAATTAATCTTGACTTGTCAAGAGAAACAAAGAGGGAGAAAATTTTTGTTATCCCCCTCTCATTTTTTGGCCTCCATTGCCTCGGATTTCAATCTCTTGGCTGCACCCTTACAAATCAATAAGTCCCGTGGATTTTGGCTGTTTTTAATCTTTTCAATGATTTCCAGGGTTTCTAGTTGAAGTTGTATGCCCGCGTTCTGGGCAGACATCAACACACAAAGTGCTGAAAATCTAATGTGATCGTCTTTGCTTTCAAGTAAATTCCTTAAATCCGTTTCCGCTTTAAAACTGTGGGTGCTGCAAAAAATATTGCCGATTTTCTCAATTAATTCTCCTTCAAAATGTTCCTCCTCCAAATAATGGTCAGGCCTTTTGTTAAAATTATTCAAAAGAACTTCTAAAACTGTTAAATTTTCCTCGGTCATTTTACCCTCCTTATCTGTAATTATAACAAAAATTTATTCAAAAATAAAAACAACCCCGGCCACGATGAACCGGGGTAACATACCAATGCTGCGGAAAGTTAGCCGTCTTGAAAAAAAGTTTTTTGGATTTAGTTGATGCTTTCAGCCGAATTTAAGGATTCAGCATTGGTTCCGGGCGTGTCACGCCTTTTTCGGATTTTAAAATCCCGCCATATCGACTTCGGCATCAACCATAATACGATTATAGCACAAAAACAGATTTTATCAATACTTTTTTAGCTGAAAGCCGAAATCAGAACCAGAACGAAGATAATAATTGCCAGAGAATAAAGTGCGGTAAAACCCAAAATCACCAATGCCTCTTTGACTCTCTTGTGAAAAGCCAAATAGGCTGCGTAACCGAAAACAACCGAACCCGTAATCCCTGCGGAAAAAACCAGCAGCATAAGAATCAGAAGCGAACCAAGGAATCCCGGCGGCGCAAAAAATACTTTCCCGAAATAATTCATTACCGATACAATCAGAGCACAATAAATCGCTACCCCCAGCGCCTGCAATAAACCGATTGTTGATGGATTTAATTTTTTCATATAATTTTATTCTACCAAAAATCTCCCAATTTTTAAAGCCCCAAAATAAAAAAGAGGAGACCGTCTTCGTTCTCCTCTCTCAATTAAAGGGGGCTTTTTCCGCTTTCAAACTGTGAGAAACCATGTCACAAAGTCGCTCGTTTATCGGATTATTCCTGAATTGAGATAGTTTTACCTGGGTTTTCCAATCCAATAGCTTTCCCCTGTTTTCCGCGTCCCAAAGAGCGCAAAGAGCCAAGAATTGAATTCCTTCGTTGCCGCAATCCAGTAAATCTGCTAAAACTTTTTCTGCTTCCCTATCGTCATGGTCAATGAAAATTCCGACAATCCTTCTTACCAGGTTAAAGGTGTGAGAAAAACTCTCGCTCCGCATCAAAAGTCCCTTCAATCGTTCCAGTTCTCGATCTGGTTTCATTTCTTACCTCCGTATAAAAAATAGCACATAATGTGCTATGTGTCAATCTTTATTATTTTGTGTTTCGAATTAAGGCCCGAGATTATATTTATATCCGATTTTGCCACATTAAAATATTCGGCAAGAATTTTAATCACTGCTTGATTCGCCTTTCCTTCTTTTGCCGTTGCTTTCACAAAAACCCTGAATTCATTTTCGTCTATTTTTTCGACTTTCTCTTCTTTTCTATTCGGCTTGGCGATAATCGATATTTTCATATATTTATTATATCAAAAATCACCCGATTTTAAAGGCCAGAGGAAATAAAAAAGGGGCAGGACCAGTAAACTGGCCTGCCCCGATGGTTCTACTTGAGGTCTTGCATTGTCTCCACGATATCCGTGAAGCCCTGCGGCGACTTCAGAAAGGCGTCATAGACTTTTTTGAGGCGCTCCAACTCC
>CAYGVF010000061.1:0-3533 GCA_964353285.1 uncultured Candidatus Saccharibacteria bacterium
CTCGATTTTTAGTTCAGAGGATGTCACCTTTTCCGCTGCCTTATTCATAACAGCATTAAGGCGCATTTTCCACTCATCTGCGGTGAGCTTTTTCCGGGGAGTTTGAATAATCTTCTCCCCCTTTTCGATTTTTGCCCGGGATCCGGACGCCAGGATCTTGTACAATCCCTTGTCCAGTTTCTTCAGAAACCCTTTTCTTGCCAGTCTGGGCAAGGTATTGTAGAGCGTTCTCTTGTCGCCCTTATACCCTTTTTCAAGAAGAGTATGAAGATAGAAGGGTTTGCATCCGAGCTTTCGAACAAAAGCAAGTATCGTCCGTTCGGTCTTGCCGATTTTAAAACCATTTTTCTTCATTTTTACCTCCTTTGTGAAGAAAAATTTTCAGACTTCATTATAGCAACATATTAAAATATTGTCAATAGTTTGAGCCGATTTTAAAAGCCCCGAGCGCAAGCGAGGGGCTTAAATATTACGCCATTCAAGGTCGTTAATTTTTAATCTTCCAAAATTTCCTTATAATCACCCGCTTGGACAATGCCTTCCTGAAAGTCTTTTTCTATATCTTTCGCTTCCTCTCCGTATATCTCTTTCAGTGATTTTCCTATTTCTTTCTTTTCTTTGAATAACATTGTCCATAACTGCCTTAATTTTTCAATCCCGTATTTTTTCTCGAGCCAGGGATAAACAAATCGCTCAACGGAATAAAAATTTTTCCAATCAATATCGGATTCTTTTAATGAAAAATTTTTCCCTTCTTTTTTGAATTGTTCCAATTCTTTCTTTGCGTTTTCGAAATTCATTTTCCGCAGTATTTCGTTTCCCATTTTGGCCCTGATTTTCTCTTCTATAAAAACGCAAACCATTTCCTGCTCCCACTTTCCTTTTGACGCCTTATTGCCCACTCCGCCGAAAAAGGGATGCAGATGGGCCATTTCGTGGCCAATGCCGGCAAATATATTTGCCCGACAAATGCCCGTATCTTCTTTTCTTTCGGGGATTGTGTTGCAATTCAAAATACTGTTGGTTTTTTGGTCGAATGTAGCCCAATCTTTCGGAATTTTCGGGAATTTTTTTTTCAAATATTCCTGATATTGATTCTCGTCACAAAACAAATAAATTTTCAGTTTATTGTCGCCGATTTCCCATTTTGAACCCAAAAAATCTTCAACCGATTCTTTGGTTTCTTTTACATCCTCTTCGAATCTGCCGCCAACGACTTCTTTTGCTCCGTCAAAAAAAGCCACGTCGAAATCATCAAAAACTATCCCACCTTTTTCGACAATTGGCTTTTCTCTTTCGAATTTTTCCATATACTTCCATCCTACCAAAAATCTTCCGATTTTAAAAGCCGGGAAATAAAATGAGCGGCTTTGTTAGCCGCTCAAAAAAGATGCTTTAGTAAATAGCGAGATAAAGTCCTATTCCGAACAGTAAGGGGATTTTTCCGAATTTCAGACCGAAGTCTCTTCCGGCATCGGTAATATCTGCCTTTTGCAGATACTTGGAAACAAAAATCTTAATACCAAAGCCCATATAATCTTCCTGCTCCAAATCTTCAAACTTGGTCCTGCTGAATCTGAATCCGAAATTCAATCCCCCGTAAACTTGATTGAACCTGACATCTCCCAGCCTGTAATAATCTTTTCTCTCGAAACTGCCCCATCTGTGCCAACCGTTGATTGCGTCAACATGCCTTTTTGTAAAATCCGGCTGATAACCTCCGAATAAACTGATGCAAAGCTTTACGCTGTCCTCGATTTTAAAATCAATATCCGGTGTCTTGGCCTCCACAAAATATTTCAGCCGATTCGATGATTCTTCTTCCCTTCTTAATTCGTACATAACATAGGCTGGACCCCAGTTGTTGTAATGCTGAGCATAGTTATAACTTGCCGCACCGAAAGCGCCTCCAACGGGCAAATCCGAGGGCGGACCGTCATGAACATTTGACGTTTCGCCGAAACTCAAATCGTCTATTTCCCCCAGAATAAAGCCTATTGCTACGGTAGAAAGAAACCAGAGTTTTAAGCTGGATTTGATTGATCCTGACCCTATGGAATTGATAAATGGAACTTTGTCCGGCAAGGGACTCAGACTGAAATAAGGATCGTCTCGATGAACCGGGACAGCCCTGAAATATTCAGGTATCCGATTCACTGAAATCCCGTCTTCTGTCGTCCGCCCGGGGATAAATCTAAAAAACTCGAATTCGAGAAAAAACCACTTGAATTTCCCTTTTTTCTCCTCACCGGCATAGACATTTCCGGCAAAAGTCCAGATTATCAAAATCAGCACAAAAACAGCAAAAAGTTTCCTGAAATTCTTGTTCTTATACACTCTTTCCTCCTTTTTATTGAATTTTTAAAGAGATTTTAATATAGCAGATAAACAAAACCGTGTCAACCCTGCACCTTATTTAGGAATAATTCTGTTTTCAAAATTATAAAAGACTTGCCAATAAGTAAATCCGAAAGAAACATGCTCGGAAAAAGGTGCAGGGTCAACCCAAAACCACCCCAAATAACGCGGAGATATTTGACAAAAAAATAAAAAAATTTTAAGATTGTATAAACAAAAAGTTCTTTGAAAAGGAGGAAATTATGTACAAACCAATGCCTTATCTCTGTATGGGCATATCTCGTTTATTCGGCGGCATTGCTTTTCTCGCTGCCAGCTATGAAATGTTTGATATGCTTAATAATAAATGGCATCTTGGTGTTAAGCATCTGATGGAACTCTCGTCTGCGGGCGGAAAAGCATATGGCGCCCTGACTATTTCCATGATCGTCGGATTGGTTGCTTTGGTGATTGGCCAAGGTATCGGTGCCAGCATCCGGGTAAAAAATGAAAATCTGGCTTGTCAGATTACCATTACTTGGCACTACCTGGCCAATACTTCAATTATCTGGTTTCTTATGGCTCCGTCTGTCACGGTAATAACCATGGGAAAAGCCCAATCAAAAGTATTTTTTATGACTTTTGGAGATGATTTTTTCATTGTAACTCTTATCATTGCGGCAATCGGTGGCATATTGATTTCCCTTTCTCTTACTCTTAGCGGATGGATTACAGCTCACAGAAATCAACTATTGGGTATGCTTCTCTCCAGGTTATTGCCTATCATCATCGGTATCACTATGGGCATCTTTCAATTTTCGGGTTTTGGTTTACCTATTTTTGGTGGCGTAATCATAGGCTTTGTCCTCCCACATGTTCTTATCCCAATATGTGCCAGTATGTGGCGGAAAGATATGATAAGACGGAACCCGACGTATATCGACATGTAAAACCAAAGGGTCGCGCAGGTGCGCGACCCTCTTTTTTTATCAAAAATCAATCAATTTTCAAACCCGGGAAATAAAAAAGCGGGGCGATGTTATCTCCCCGCAAAAATAACTTGAACACATGGGCGTTAACCGCCAAAGAACTAGGACTTCTTTTCAATCAAGCCAAGAAGATAAGCCTGAATAGTGTAAACAGCCCGAACAAGTTTAATATAGTAAAAACCTTGATCAAGTATTTGTTCGGTTTTT
>CAYGVF010000062.1:0-3510 GCA_964353285.1 uncultured Candidatus Saccharibacteria bacterium
ACATGTTACATGGATGCCCCTGGTATAAAGCCAATTTATCTTGCCGCCCGCAAAGTGGATTTTGCCTGCCTTGCCAATAGGCAGGTCAGTTCCATATTCATATATCATTGGACCGAGAATACCAACTCTTTCATTTTTTTCTCCCGCCTCAACCAACTTCTTTAAAAAATCCGGTTGGTCAACAACCGTGTCGTTATTCAAAAGCAAAACATAATCCGCGCCTTTTTCCAGAGCTTGTTTTATTCCCAGATTATTCCCTCCGGCAAACCCGCGATTGTCTTTATCGTTATCGATAACGATTTTTTCGAAATTGTCGTAATCCAGTTTATCCAAAGACGCCAAACATTCTTTGGTGTCATTCCAATTACCGTAATGTAAAACAATAATAAAAACTTTCGGCAACATTAATATATTTTCTTAATTTCGATTCCCAAATAATAATATTTTAATATTTCCTCGTAGGTCTTTCCTTGACTGGCCAGAACTCTGGCTCCGACTGCGCTGATTCCCACGCCATGACTGGCCAAAATGACTGCCTGGGTATGTTCGGTTCCTGTCGGATCTTTAATTCCACCCCTCAAATAGTTGTAATCGGCATTGCAAAAAACTCCTGCCCAAATCTTACAGGCGTCCTTGGTTATGCCACCGGAATCGGAAGAATAAAGCCCGCGAACCGTTTTATTATTATAAGTAATCACGATTCCTTTGGTGTCTTCCGTGGCCTTGGCAATGTTTGGCGCCCGCTTTTCAAAACCATAACCCTTGTAAAGCTGGTCATTGGCCCAGTTACGGATATGAAACACTTCTCCGGGATATTTTCCGCCATTTTCTATATGGAAAACAGCATAACTTCTGGCAGCAACCATCAAAGATTTCAAATACTCTGTCGGATGCTCGTTTAATGCTTCTGCCAAACCCTTGAGATAGTTTTCCAAATTCAATTCATTGACTATCCAAATCTTTTTTGAAACAGCGGAATATTTTATTTCGATATTTCCTCGAAAAAGATTGTCATCTAAATCAAGATTCCATTCCGGACGGTCTGCGTAGTCAATCAATTCAAAAACAGTATTATCGGTTTTGGGAATAAATTTGAAACTATTTTGTATGTCCAGTTTTGTTTCAAAAATTTCGTCTTTGTTTTTCAAGCCAAAAAATTCGTTGTTTTTATAGATTTCGTAAGGTCCGTTAGCCCTGATTCTGAAAGTTTTGCCGATATTGATCGTATAAATTCCCACGCGAATTATCGGCTCCTTGCTGGTTTCTTTTTCTTGAATGATTTCTTCCTTGCCTAAATTTTTAAAATCATCAAGCGAACCAATGGCCATGCCCAAAGCATACTGATTGATTTCCTGAAAAGATATTTTAACTACGTTTTTCCACTTGAAACCGAGTTTCAGAAATGTATCAACGCTTTTTATCCAGTTTTTCTTTTGATTCTTGACCAAATAAATTTCCGGACCCGGGCCCTTGATTAATGTCCCGTCTTTCAAGAGCACAATCTCTCCAATAGGATGACCCAATAATTCTTCATCGCTTATCGTAATCACGTCTTTCCATTTGTAGCCGCGATTATTGAATAAAGCCACTGAAGTTATAAGTCTTCTTTTTTCACTTTCTATTAAATATACTTCCGGACCGGATCCTTTGATTAAAGTGCCACTGGGATAACTGAGCGGATCAGACAGCGGATAAATCGCCAAATCCCTGTCTGACAAAGAAATTACATTACTCCATTTATATTTTTTCAAATTAAAAAGTCGCTGAGATAAAATGGGTCGGCGTTTGCCGTCCTGAATTAAATAAACCCTGTCTCGGGTATAAGATTTTACCAGAGCGCCGTCAGCAACTTTATTCAACGAAGCACCAAGAAAATTATTAATTTGATTCTGGGCCAAATTAATAATTGTGTAACTGAAATTATCTCCAACAAATTCCTGCAGCTTGCCGTTTTTTATCGTATAAACCTTGGAATCTATTTTGTTTTTAAATAAATAATCTTTAAAAGTTAAAATTATTTGACCGGCTTCCTGGCGTACTCTTTTCAAATCAACTATTCCGGGATCAGGATTACTGCCTTCGATATTATTGTGACCAACCACAACCGGACCAGAATAAGAAGAGAATAGCCCGGCTTTAGACGTATCACATTCCTTGCCCACTTTAGGCGCACTCCAAATTTCGGAGTAATGAGACAAATTAGTCGGGTCTAAGGAATTTGTATAAGCTATCCAGGCAACTAATCTGGCCAAACTTTTATACATCGTTTCGGGAAGTCGGGTCTTTTCGTAATTTCCCATCAAAAGAATACCGACTGTTCCGACATTAAAATTATCACATTTTTTTTCGTAATAAGTATGCGCTCCCCTCACCCCGTTTCCGCCGTAGCGACCTTCGTAAATATTGCCCCAATAATCGATGATATAATGATAACCGATATCTCCCCATCCCTTGGTAATCGTATGATAGCGATAGATTCCCTGAATCAGTTCAATCGGGTCTCTTTTTTGGTCATTACATCCCGAATTATCCGTTTCGCATCCCATATCGTGAATGATAATTCTTTCGATATTGGAATATTCCGGCGCGCTGGCCGTAGATAATTCGGAGGAAGGATACCAAGTCATCAGATTTTTTAAAGTTTGATCGTTTTCCCAGGTTGAGCGGGGCAAAATTTTGGGAATCTCGGTGTTTTGATAAACCAAATCCTTGGCCCAATCATCGGCCAAAAAAGCACCCTGAACAAACGATGCCCAGTTTAAAAAAATCAGTATCATTACTGACAAAATTATCAATCTATTCATATTTAAATTTTATCAAATCAACTCTTCTTTAGCAAGTTGCGAAATCCCCCACCAATTTTTGGTGGGGGACAAATTTAAAACCCAACCCTTATAAGAATTAGGAGGTCAGGTTTTAAATTTTGTATTGGTATTACTGTAACGAACCGGTATCCTCATTAGAACCACTATCTTCTTCATTTGATGTTTCCTCTGGAGATTCTTGTGTCGTTTCTTCTGGGGTTGATTCTGTGGTGGTTCCTGCCTCAGATGTTTTTTCTGCATCACCTTTTGGTTTCTTTTTTCTACCGGCTATTACAACAAACGCGATTACCACAATAACTATTCCAGCAATTAGATACCACATAATTATAAAATATAAAATTAATAATTATCTTCTATTTTTCAATAATACCATATTTTTAATTGTCAACAAAGACAACCCGAATACTCCCGTAAAAATTCTTTTGACCCGTTGGGGCTGAACAAACAATCGCCATAACCACTCCAATCCGATTTTTTGAATGAATTTTGGAGCGCGTCTGACGCGCCCAGAAATAAAATCGAATGCCCCGCCCACGCCGATCGCCAATTTCACGCTCGGCATTTTTTTCAAATTTTCGTAAATAAATTTTTCTTGTTTCGGGCTGCCCAAACCAACCAATAAAATTTCCGGCTTGGCTAAATTTATTCTTTCAATAACTTTGTCCAAATCTTGATATCCGTGTTC
>CAYGVF010000063.1:0-3327 GCA_964353285.1 uncultured Candidatus Saccharibacteria bacterium
GCGGGTGTTCGAGGCCAATCTCAAAGACCGCTTTGAGATTGGCCCTGCGTTTTTCCGTATCCTTGATTTTTGCCTGCGGTGTGGTGGAGATTTTTCTTTTCAAAACATCGGTTTCCAAGGGTAGATGGAAATATTCAGCTACTTTTTTTGCCAATAATTCCGCTTGATTGAATCCGCGATAACGCATTCTGCTGCCGTGTAAAGGAACCGGTATTAAAATCAATTTCCAATTTTCAATTTCCAATTTCCAATTATTTTCTATGACTTTTATTAAAATCTGGGACAACGGCTTGGCTAATTCTTGGACAAAATGATATTTGAAAGCTTTGATTATTTCTCTAACCAGCGGATTTTTGTATTCCGCAGCGGAAATTACTCTGTCCAAGCCGTTTTCTTTGGCGCATTCGATACAGATTTTTCCTTTCCAGCTTATTTTTCCGCAGAAAAAACAGGTGTTATTTTCGATAATCTGTATTCGGTTAAAACAACCCCGACACAGATAAGTGTCGGGATGACCACAGCCCAAACATTTTTTCGGAAAAAATAAATCTAAAAAGAATTTTTTGAATTTACCCTTCACCTTTATAAGTGGCAAATATGCAGACATAAAAATTCGAGAAAGGTGAAGGGCTTATTTAGCCACATTAATCATGCTGGCGGTAAACGAAGTTTTGTTTTTAATTTTGTCGGAAATGTTTTCTTTGCTGCGAATATCAATTTTGTCTCCTTTTTTCAAGTCGGAGAATTTCAGCGTGGTTTCCTTGGGAAAAATCGGTTTCGTGCTTCCTGCGGGTATGGTCTTTGGGTCGGGAAATTCAAGTCTGGAGATTTTTGTCTGGTCATTTATCGCCACGGTTACGTTTTGTCTAATCGGCGCTTTACTCGGGTCTTCCAATAAAATTAAAGCACTGACTACTAAAGCGTTTTGCTGGATTTCTTCGATTGTTCCGGCAATTCCATAAATATCTTTGGCAATTACCGCTACTTCTTCTTCTGGTTTCGGCGAGGGTTTTTTGTACCCGCCGAGAATCACTGCTGCAATTACCAAAATTACCAGCACGATAACGGCGATTAAAATTGGAGTTTTTATTTTTATCATGTTTTTGAGCTAATTTTTATTCCTTCTTAATTATACAAAAATAAAAAAATTAATACAACAAGCCCTTTAAATTTTTCGCGAAATTTGGTATAATGACAAGGTAAAAATCGAATAAAAATTATGCAAATCAACAAAGATATCAAAACCCTTTGGCAATACCTTCGAAAATATAAAAAGAAGGTCTATTTTTTGTCTTTCGTAGCTGTAATCGCTTCGGCCATAAGTGCTGTTGTTCCCTATATTTACGGCCGTTTGGTTGATGATGCGATAAAACCCTCAACTACCGTAGTTTTAATCTTTGAGATTTTGGGTTTATGGCTGATATTAACTCTTTTTTCAAATTGGGCAAATCGGTATGTTGATAAAAAATCTTCACTTCTTTCCGTGGATGCATCCAATGATTTATTTTTGAACCTGGTAAATCATATTGCAAGATTGCCGGTGGCATTTCATAAAGAAAAAAGAATGGGGGAAGTTCTCCGTAGGGCAGATCGAGCCAGTGAGTATTTTTTCAGAATAATCGAAGAGACCGTTTTCTCGTTAGCGCCGGGATTGTTGAGGTTAATCATCGCCTTGATAGTTTTGACTTACGTGAACTGGATGCTTTCGGGCGCGGTTTTAATTGTTCTTATCTTTTATATTCTCGCGACTTTCATCAAGACCAAGCCGATACTGGATACCCAAAAAGTGTTAAACAAAGCTTATGAAAAAAGTTTTGGCGATGTTTATAATGCGATTTCCAATGCTCAGGTTGTAAAATCGAGTTCTGCCGAAAAATTTGAGCAGAAGAGAAACATTTTAAATTTTAAAGAAATTATCAGGAAATTTACCCTTAATCTTAATGCCTGGATGAATATGAGCAGTTGGCAGCAGAGCATTTTTGGTTTCGGTTTTGTTTTTGCTTTTGGAGCGGGAATTATGTTTCTTCGGGCAAACATCATTACTACCGGTGAAATGGTTATGTTCGTCGGTTATGTAGCCATGGTTAATCAACCGCTTTGGCAATTAGCCAATAATTATCGAATGTTAAGGAATGGAATGGTGGTAATTAATCGTGCCCTGAAATTATTGAAAGTTAAACCGGAAAGATATGAGGAAGGGATGGAATTGCAGGATCTTCGAGGCGAAGTGGTTTTTAACAATGTTACTTTTGCCTACAAAAAGAAAAGACCAATATTGAGAGATATCAGTTTTAAAGTAAGGCCGGGGGAAGTTATAGCTTTGGTTGGAGAAAGCGGAGTGGGGAAATCAACCTTGGTTGATTTAATTTCCCGTTATTACAGCCCAACCAAGGGAAAAATTTTAATTGACGGCCGCGATATTGAAGGAGTAAATTTACAATCTCTAAGAAAGTATATTGCTATTGTTCCGCAAGAAGTGAGCTTATTTAACGACACGATTAAGAATAATATCGCTTACGGAAAACCAAAGGCAAGTATGAAAGAAATAATCAGGGCGACCGAAGCGGCAAATGCCCGCGAGTTTATCGAAAAATTTCCCAAGAAATACAAACAAATAGTAGGAGAAAGGGGAATCAAACTTTCGGTCGGACAAAAACAAAGAGTGGCTATTGCCAGGGCTTTGCTAAGAGACCCGAAGATTTTAATTTTGGATGAAGCAACTTCTGCTTTGGATTCGGTTTCGGAAAAACTGGTTCAGGAAGCTTTGAAGCGCTTGATTGAAGGACGAACCACTTTTGTTATTGCCCACCGTTTAAGCACAATTTCCCACGCGGACAAGATTTTTGTGATTAAAAAAGGCGAAATCATGGAAAGAGGCACTCACCAAAAATTGATGAAAATAAAAAACGGCATTTACCGCAATTTCTATCTCATGCAATCCGTTTTTAAAGAGGATCTAATGAATGGAAAAAAAGAATAATATGATCCAAATATCTTTAAGAAAACTTAGATTATCCGACAAGAAGTATTTTGCCAGGTGGTGGCGGAATGGGGATTTAAAAAGCCTTACAAGCGGAAGGCCAGGATTGATTTCGGATAAAAAAATAGATAAATATTTTTCAATGATGATTAATAATAAAAACGACCATCATTTTATGATAATTTTAGGCAGAAAAGTTATTGGTCATATTGCTTTAATAAAAAAGAAGAATAAATGGTACGAGACGTTGATTATTATTGGCGAAAAGGAATATTGGAATAAGGGGTATGGCACTGAGGCGATAAAACAACTCATCAAAAAAGCCGAACCCAAGGGAATTGCGAAAA
>CAYGVF010000064.1:0-1920 GCA_964353285.1 uncultured Candidatus Saccharibacteria bacterium
TTCTAATTCCTAATTGACCTAATCAATGACTAATTCCTAAACCCCAATAGTGGCTAACTTTCCCCCTTGGAAATTGGCATTTGGGATTTGATTAGAATAATTAGAGCAATTAGAAATTAGACATTTTCACAGATGATAGAATTTAAAGGTGTTTCTAAGTATTATCCCGGAGATTGTTCTGCCTTATGCCAGGTGACCTTTGGTATAAAACCCAAAGAGTTTGTTTCTGTTGTCGGCCGTTCGGGAGCAGGCAAGACCACTCTTTTAAGGTTGTTATTAAGAGAAGAGGAGCCAAGTGAAGGAGAAATTTTGGTTGATGGGAGAAATATAAAAAATTTAAAGCCAAAAGAGTTGCCTTTCTATCGCAGAAAAATTGGAGTAATATTCCAAGATTTCAAATTGCTTCCGAATAAAACCGCTTACGAAAACATTGCTTTTGCCATGGAGGCAGGGGGAAGATCGGAAGAAGAAATAGCCGAAGACGTGCCCCAAATTTTAAGCTTGGTCGAATTGGTTGATAAGGGCGACAATTTCCCCCGCCAGCTTTCCGGTGGAGAAAAACAAAGAGTTGCCATTGGCCGGGCGCTGATTCATAAACCAAGCATTTTAATGGCAGACGAACCGACGGGAAATCTTGACCCTTTGCATACTTGGGATATAATAAGATTACTCTGCCGAATTAATGAATTGGGTACAACCGTAATTTTGGCTACCCATGATCGAGAAATTATAAATGCTCTCGGCAAAAGAGTGGTTAGTCTAGATCGTGGCCGAATGATTAGAGACGAAGAAAACGGCCGCTACATAGTTTAAAACCATGTTTACATCATTTAAACGCATAATTAAATGGGGTTTGACGAATTTTTGGCGAAACGGCTGGCTTTCCACGGCCACGGTTAGTATTATGGCTTTGACCCTTTTGGTAATTACGGTTTTGCTGATGCTCAATATAGTAGCCAACGCGGTTTTATTGAACCTGGAGAGCAAAATTGATATCAGTGTTTATTTTAAATTGGAAACTCCGGAAGAAGAAATCTTGAAAGTTAAATCCCAGCTTGAGAAATTGCAGGAGATTCAAATTATTTCTTACGTTTCCCAGAACGAAGCCATGATAAAATTCAAGGAAAAGCACAAAGATAATCCGGTTTTATTGCAAAGCTTGGAAGAACTGGAATTCAATCCCCTGGAAGCAAGTTTGAATATCAAGGCCAAACAAGCCAATCAATATGCCAGTATCAATCAGTTTTTGGAAAGCGTTTACTATAAAGATCTGATTGATAAGGTTAATTATCTTCAGAACAAGGATGTAATCGAGAAGCTCAATAAGATAATAGTGGATGTAAAAACCGGCGGAATGGGACTAAGTTTATTATTGGCTTTAATTGTGTTTCTGGTTACCTTTAATTCGATACGTTTGGCGATTTACAGTTCGCGCGAGGAAATTAATGTGATGAAACTGGTTGGCGCAAGCAAGTGGTTTATTCGGGGGCCGTTTTTCGTTGAGGGTATGCTTTACGGTTTAGTCGCGACCGTCATTACGATTTTGGTTTTATATCCGCTTTTCTATTTTCTTTCCCCGAAGATTTCCAGTTTTTTACCCATCGGCGACGTCTTCTCTTATTTTAAAGCCAATTTATTATCATTTTTCCTGCTTCTTTCGGGAGTAGGCGTGTTTCTGGGCGGACTAAGCACCATGATTGCCGTGAGAAAGTATTTGAAAGAATAAGTTTAAAAATTTCTAATTGACCTAATTTCTAATTAACCTAAGTATTTAGGTTTTCACCCCTCACCTTTTGAGGGAAAAGGTGTGGGGTTTATTTTGCGGGATCGTCTAATGGTAGGACGATGGACTCTGAATCCATTAATCTTGGTTCGAATCCAAGTCCCGCAGTACGAAAAAGCCCAAGTTTGGGCTTTTTT
>CAYGVF010000065.1:0-3229 GCA_964353285.1 uncultured Candidatus Saccharibacteria bacterium
GGAAAGTTATCGGGAATGTTTTGCTGACAAAAAAGAAAGATAATTGGTACGAGACCCAAATTATCATTGGTGAAAAGGAATATTGGAACAAAGGATATGGCACAAAAGCCATTAAATTACTAATAAATAAAGCTAAACATCTTGGGATTTTAAAGATTTATTTAGAGGTGAGACCGAATAATTTGCGGGCAATTCGTGCCTACGAAAAATGTGGATTTCAAAAAGCGGGATTCAAGAAATATCCGAAGAATAAATATTTACCATTAACTTTGAGGATGGAATTAAACATTAAATAAATTTTATGCCGAGAGTTAATTTTAAATATGATTTTAAAAAAGATGCATGGAGCTGGGTTTATATTATCGGAAAAAAGAAAGATACATACGGATATTCATGGGAAAAACAAGTTGGTTTCGCTCCAAAGCATCTTTTGGAAAAAATTCTTAAATACGACAGAAGATCTGCCGAACTATTAGTTCGTAAATATTTGATTTCCAACTCCCAAAGGTTAGTGCGTCAGTTGGCTACTAATAAGCAATTAAAAGCATTAGAAGAAGTCTGGAGAAAAATCGAAAGTAAATATTTTAAGAGATTGGAGAAAATCACTCAAAAACCGATTTTTACGAAAGATTTCGGATGTTATTTAACCACCGGCTATATGTGTCCATATAACGACAAAGAAAATTGGTTTATGGTTTCAATATGGCACAATATCTTAATGGATATTACGACAATATGTCATGAAATTTTCCATCTCCAATTTCTTCACTATTATGAAAATCATTGTAGGAAATTTCTTTCTGAGCAACAGAAAGAAGATTTGAAGGAAGCGATAACTTTTATCCTAAATACTGATTTTGATGATTTAATTCTAAATAAAGATAGTGGATATCCGAACCACAAAGAATTAAGGAGAAAACTGGAAAAAATTTGGCACAAGAGAGAAAATTTTCAAGAATTTTTAGATAAAGCAATAAAGATTATAAAAACAAACATAAAACCCGAATAAATTGAGATATATGAAGTAATACGAAAGGATTGACAGGTTCATAATTGCTATAGTATAATTAAGCCATAGTTCCCTTCCTTTTCTTTTATTTTCTTTCCATCTCTATGACGAATCCACAAGAAGTAATCATGGGCATTTGGAAGTTTTCCGAGAAAATACCCGTTGAAACACTTGTAGAGCTTGCCCAAAATTGGGCAAAAGAAGACGAAAATTATTTACAGTTATACGTAAGAAGAGTAAGTAAAGACCAATACGGAATAGGTTTTACTTACAATGCCAAAGGTCAAGAAGATTCTAAAAAGTTCTATGATGAATATCATTATAGAGTGAGCGATACGCTGAGAAGACAGTTTGGCAATGATTTAGCTGGTTGGGATATCGCTTCCAGCGCCTACATCATTAAATAACCAAAGGAAATGATTGTAGGGAAGGGAACTCGGTAAGTTTATAACATTCGTTGTAGATTTACCGAGTTTTTAAATAGGATTAGAATAGAGATATATGACAAAAAGAGTCGCAGCCGTAATAATTGAAGATAATAAGATTTTATTGATGCGTCGGATAAAAGAGGGGCAGGAATATTTTGTTTTTCCGGGCGGAGGAATTGAGGGAAATGAATCCGTAGAAGATGCCATAATCAGAGAAGTTAAAGAAGAATTATCCTTGGATGTTAAAATAGACAAACTGTTTTTTGAGATAGAAAATCGTGGTCAGGAGGAATTATATTTTTTAATCAAAGAATTTTCCGGAAATCTCAAATTGGGTGGTCCGGAAAAAGAACGAATGAATGAAAACAATCAATATTATCCAATCTGGTTAGATTTAAAAGATGCTTCGGATTTACCCAATTTATATCCCATAGAAGCTAGGCAAAAGGTTAAAGAATTAATTTAAAAAAATGAGAAACAATACAATAAAAATAAAAATAGGTATTTTGGTGGAAAATAAAGGGAAATTACTTCTAATAAAAGAATTGAACAGTAAAGACGGCAAATATTATTGGAATATTGTTAAGGGCACATTCGAATCGGACAAAGACAATAATTTTCTGGAGAGCGCGATAAGAGAATGCAAAGAAGAAGCAGGTATCGAAGTAAAAGTGACCGATTTATTAAACATCATGTATCTTAGCGATAAAACCAAAGATAAATATGTAATCCAGTTTAACTTCATCGCATCTATTAAGAAAGGAGCGCTCAAATTAACCAAGAAAGACGAACAGCGAAAAAGAAGTGAAGATATAATCAAGCTGAAATTTTTTAGCAAAAACGATTTGAAAAAGATAAAAAAGAACGAATTTATGAATGAGCGAGCCCATTTAGCGGTTAAGGAATGGTTAAAAAACACCAGATACAATTTAGGATTATTTAAATTTATAAATAAAAAATAATCAACGATGACCAAATCTTATATATCGCACTTTCCAACATTAGACGTTAAAGATGTTCCTATATTTCATTTAGTTGAAGATTACGGTAATGGAAGGGATTTGAAATCTCTTAAGAACAATGAAGTAATTCGATCAATATCGTCTAAAGATCAAGGAAAGGTTATAAACTCTTTATTATTACCGAATCCCTCTATCCTGGGATTGCGCCAAGCCACTATTAAAAATGGCAGTTCGACGGTAGACAATTTCATAAGATTAATTTTAAATCTCTTCGAAAAAATAAGGACTTATAGAGAAATAAATATGAAATTTATACCAATACACCAAAGGCTCATACGTATGGGAGTACAATGAATTTTCTACGCTTACAGAAGCCGCTTGGCAACCGCAATTTTCCATTTCTGATATAAACATGTATGAATAAACAAAAATTAGAAATCAAACTTGCCTTCATCATCGGCTTAAGGGAAATCGTTTTGAACGAAATAAGCCAATATCCGAATCTTCATATCATTAAAGAAGAAAGAGATTTTATTTACGGAGATTTTATTTACTTGGATTTTATACAAGATTTTACTCAGCTCACACACCTGAAGAGTGTTTCGCGGGCATATATCATAGTGCAAGATTCTAAATATAATCCGCGTTACATTTTAAACCATAAGTCAATCTTAGACGATCTTATTGCTATTATTGAGAACAAGAGGGATAAATTCAAGACTTTTAAAATAACCTGTGCCGGATCAGATTCTTCAAACGTTCGTAGCATTGCTGAATATATACACAAAACATATAAGCTGACCGAAAAAGAGGAGGCCGATATGAAAATA
>CAYGVF010000066.1:0-1910 GCA_964353285.1 uncultured Candidatus Saccharibacteria bacterium
TTTAATCTGGCTGGTGGTAAGGTTAAAAATATAAAAGAAGTTCATCAGACAAAGAAAACCATTGCCAGAATTTTAACTTTAATCAAACAAAATTATGCAAAAGGAACAAATCAGCCCAAGGCTGGTCGGCCTCGGGCCGAAGAAAATAAGTAAAAGAATTTTGAAAGGAACCGTTGTTTCGGACAAAATGGATAAAACCATTGTTGTTTCAGTGGAGAGAATAAAGGAGCATCCCAGATATCGTCGCAGGGTTAAGGTATCCAAAAAATACAAAGCTCACGACCCGGAGAAAAAATATCACGTAGGAGACAAGGTGACTATTCAGGAATGTAGGCCGATTTCAAAGGAGAAAAAGTGGGTAGCTTTATAATATGATTCAATTTGGAACCAATTTAGAAGTAGCTGATAATACCGGAGCCAAAGCAATCCGGGTGATTAAGGTTTTGGGCGGAACCAGAAGAAGATATGCCCAAATCGGTGACATTATTGTGGCTTCGGTTAAGGTAGCCGAGCCCAGAAAAGCAGTCAAGAAAAAAGAAATAGTCAGAGCGGTTATTGTCAGGCAGAAAAAAGCTTTCCGCCGGGAAGATGGAAGTTATATTCGCTTTGATGACAATGCAGCTGTAATTTTAGCCGGGACAGAGCCGAGGGGAAACAGAATTTTCGGCCCAATTCCCAGAGAATTAAAAGACAGGGGATTTGCTAAAATAATTTCTTTGGCCCCTGAGGTTTTATGAAGATCAAAAAAGGAGACACGATTTTAATAATTTCCGGAAAAGATCGAAAAAAAACTGGTAAGGTGCTGGAAGTTTTTCCCAAAAACCAAAAAATAATGGTTGAAGGAATTAATATTGTTAAAAAACATGTTAAACCAAAACGTTCGGGCGAAAAGGGTCAGAGAGTTGAAATCCCTCGTCCTTTTAGTATCTCTAATGTAAAATTAATTTGTCCAAAATGTAAGGCCGCGGCAAGAGTCGGATATCGAATAATCGAAAAACGAAAATACAGAACTTGCAAAAAATGCGGACAAGAAATAGATTAGTATGCTACAAGAAAAATATAAAAAAGAAGTCATCCCGTTAATGAAAGAAAAATTTGGCTATAAAAACAATTTGGCGGTACCAAGAATTGAAAAAGTGATAGTCAATATTGGAATTGGGAGTAATTTTAGAGATGAGCAATCCCAGGAGCTCGTAGCTAAGGATTTAGCCCTGATTACCGGTCAAAAAGCAGTTCCAACCCTGGCTAAAAAAGCAGTTTCTGCTTTTAAAACTAGACAGGGAATGGTTGTAGGGCTAAAGGTCACCTTAAGAGGAAAGAGGATGCTTGATTTTATTTCCCGTCTGATAAATATCGCTTTGCCGCGAACCAGAGATTTTCGGGGCATCCCCGTTGAATCCATTGATAGTTCGGGAAACCTGAGCATTGGCATAAGAGAACATATAATTTTTCCAGAATTTGCCAGTGAGGATATAAAAAGAATTTTTGGTTTAGAAATAACCGTAGTTACCAATGCCAAGAAAAGAGACGAAGCAGTAGAATTATTTAAATTAATCGGTTTTCCCATTAAAGAAAAAAAAGATTAAATAATGTTTTAAATCTATGGCAAAAAAGTCAGACATCGCAAAAAGTAAAAAGAAACCGAAATTTTCAACTCGAAAAGTTAACCGATGTTTCCGCTGCGGTCGAAGACATGGCCATATGCGTAAATTTGGCTTGTGTCGAATTTGTTTCAGAGAATTAGCTAATCGAGGGGAACTCCCCGGAGTAACAAAATCATCATGGTAGACCCAATTTCCGACATGTTAACTCGCATCAGAAATGCCCAAGCAGTTGGTCATAAATCTATTGATTTGTCTTTTTCGAGAATAAAATCTGAATTAGCCGACATCCTCCATTCCAGTGGCTAT
>CAYGVF010000067.1:0-7723 GCA_964353285.1 uncultured Candidatus Saccharibacteria bacterium
CTATATTATTCTTGCCCCGTTTTTTTATAAAATATTCTATCCTCAATATACGGAATCGATTTCTTATTCAAGACTGTTTGCTTTTACTCTTTTGGTGTTTCCCTTCTCAATGATGACTCTTTCCCTGCAGGCAAAAATGAAAGTTAAAGAACTTTACAAAATTCTTACCATAAATCCGATTATTCAAATAGTTCTCTTAATTGTTCTTGTTCCTCTTTACGGGATTTTGGGGATCATAATCGCCAGATTAATTTCAAACATCATTTATTTCTTTCTTGCCCTTTTTTATTTCAAAAAAATGTAAGCGAATTTAATTTTTATAAACTTCTCCATAAACAGCCAGGGTTTGCCTGGCTGTTTTTTGCCAGTTAAATTTGGATGCCTGGTTCAAGCATTCTTTTTTCAATTTTTGATAAAGATTTTTATCCAATAAAAGTTTTTCTATCGCAGATTTTATTTGATTAATGTCTTCCGGATTAACCAGGATGCCCGCCTGACCGATTACTTCCGGCAATGAAGAGGTGTTTGAGGTTATGACCGGAACGCCACAACTTATTGATTCCAAAACAGGAAAACCAAAGCCCTCAAAAAAAGAAGGGTATAATAAAAACTCTGCGTTGCTATACAATTTAATCAAATCACTTTCTGCGGCGTATTCAAAATGCCTTACGAAGGACCCTAGATTTAATTTTTTTATAAGATCACTTATTTTTTTGGCAAAATTTTCGTCTCTTGCTCTCCCCACCAAAACCAAATTGTATTTCCTGCGTAAATTATTATCTAGTCTCTTGTATGCCTCTAACAGTCCGGCTATATTCTTTCGTGGCTGCAATTCGCCAACATACAAAATATAATTTTCCAAATTAAATTTCTTCTTAAGATAATTTTTATCTATCTCGGAATGGAAAGCGTTGCCAACTCCCAGGTGAATGGGTTTAATTTTTTCTTCGGGAATATTGAAATTATCAATTATATCTTTCTTGGTGAATTCGGCGTCGGTAAGTATTTTGTTTGCTTTATTTAAAACGCTTTCAATGTTCTTTTTAAAGAAGTCCAAAGAGATTTTCTTTGCCCATTGGCTATTGTGCAAAACCGACAAATCGTGAACAGTAACGATACTTTTGTATGGACCCCTTATAAAGTTCAGAGGATTTGTGAAGTGAAAAATATCAATTTTATCCAATTTCGCAAGGGTTCTAATCGAGATTTTATTCGTAAAATTTATAAATCCCCTTGGAATCGGAAAGTTTAATCGACTAAAATAAGCGGGTCTTGATTTGAAGTTTTCACTCTTTATTTTTTCCCTTTCTCTGCCCGGCAAAAAGTCGTGAATAAAACAATACAAAAAATATTTGTTTTCTTTATCGATATCGGATAGGGCTCGAACCAGTTCTCGGGTATAAAGACTAACACCTCCCGTGCCAATCGAAGAAATATAATCAATTGCAATACGCATAATTATTTTCCGAAAATAGCCTTAAAAAAATGATATGGACTCATGGGGATATTTTGAATCTGATAACAAAAATGAGTGCAATAACATTTTTTGTCAGCTATATTCTTTCTTTGATCTTTTGCTTTTTTAGAATTCCAAATTTCCAAAAAATCATAATTAACTTCTCTTAAATTGCCTATAGCTGGCAGGAGTTCGCAATTATAGACATTCCCCGTTGCATCGACAACTGGCACATAAGAAGAGGCTCGGCAAGGAATCAGTTGTCTTTCCTTTTCAAGTGTTTCCAAGGCAATTTTATGATAATAAGAATACATCAATTTGTGGTATTTATCACCATCAATGGTTTTACTTCTCAATATATCTTCTGTCAGTTTTTTATATTCTTCCAAGGGAGGCATTTGAACGTTTTTCCGATTATAGCAACCCCTTATTACTTCTACGGTATGAAACCCGACTTTAAAATTTTTATCGACAAAATCAATAATTTCAGGAATTTCCTTATAATTTTTGTCGGAAACAGTAGTATTGATATTTATCTTCAAGTTAGAGTATTGGCCCAAAAGCTCGGTAATTTTTTTATAGGTTTCTAAAACTTTGTCAAAAATACCCTTAACGCCCCTAATGTATTCGTGGGTATCCCGTAAGCCGTCTAACGACAGAACAATGGCAATTTTCGTCGAGGGGCATGATTCCAGTATTTTTCTGGTTAAATCGAAAATCTTCTCTGGCAATAAACAGTTGGTGGGAATAGAAATTCTCTTGGTCTCGTTGTTTCTGGAAAAAATTTTACAGATATCGGGCAAATCTTCTCTCAAAAACGGCTCTCCGCCGCCGATTGTTAAATTTGGCACCGAACCCAGGGTCCGCGAAAATTTCTCTATTTCCTCAAGAGATAGTTCGTCGCTTGGCTTGTTTATCCTCTGCCAATTGAAGCACATCAAACATCTGGCATTGCATTTATTGGTAATTTGAAAAAATAAAGCAAGAAGGGGTTTGCTTTTTTTCAATAAATGACGAAAATAAAATTTACTTATCGGCCAGTAGTTTTTAATTAATTTTAATTTATCTAAAAATTTCATAATTTAATCCAAATTAAACAATAAATATAATTGTTCGTCTTTTGATTTTCTAATGCGATTTATTTTTTTCCTACTTTTAAAAATCCCGTAAAAATGGAGTAAAATCCATAACCATCCTCTCGAAACATAAATTATCCTTTCAGGGTGCCTTAGACAGTCCGTAATACTGAATTTTATATTAGCCGGCAGATACTTTATCAAGCTTTTAAATTCGTAATTTCTGAACATTATTAAGAGCCGATTGCGAATTGCCAAATAGGCTCTTTTCTTGTTGATTTTCTGACTTACGGTTTGACTTAAAATATGGAAACTCACGGCTTCCGGGTAATACACGACCTTATAGCCGCTGATATTTAGTCTGAATGAAAAATCGGTGTCTTCATATCCGTGGTAATAGATATCGTAAAAACCACCAATGTAATCGAGTGCGCTTCGGAGAATAATCGATGAAGCGGTACAAGCAAAAAGAACGTTTCTCTTTTGACCGTATCTCGGACTGTCGGCTGGCTCTCCTTGACCGATATCATAGGCCTTACCCCGAAAATACATACTGCCGCCGGCAGCAGCTAATTTTTGAGGATTATCAAGAAATAAAATTTTTCCAACCGCCTGACCAATTTTTTTATCCGATTCCATCAATCCAATCATCTTGGTTAACCAATCTGGCGACAAAGTAGCGTCATTGTCCATCGTGACAATGTATTCTCCTGCCCCCGCTTTAATTCCGATATTACGCGCCTTGGCTGGACCGAGATTTTTCTTATTTTCAATTATAGTAATTCTCGGATATTTCTCCCTTAAAATTTCCGCCGTGCCGTCATTGGAGCAATCGTCGACTAAAATAATCCTATGATTGGAATAAGTTAAAGCCAATAAAGAATCGATGCACTGAACAGTATTTTCTTTATTTTTATAAGCACAAACAATAATATCTACTGATGGGTATTTTAGAACCATAAAATAAACTATAAATCATCCTCGTAAACTTCAATGTATTTTTTAGTAATATTGCTCCGGTCCATTCCCTGCGCTCTTTTTTTACCATTTTCGCCTAATTCTCCGGATAATTCCGGGTTATCTAACAATTTAATATATTCTTTCTGTTGTATTATTTTTTAAGAATTAAACAAAAAGAAGAACCGCTTTTAGGAAATAAAAATGAGAACAATTTATCCAAATATTTTAAAAATAAATTCCTGTTAGGATCAATTTTGCAAAGATGATTATAGGTATAAACTGACAATAATTTATAATTGGAGAAATACCTTTCCTTCAACAAAAAGGGGTCGAAGCCCGCTTTTTTATTTATTATTGATGATGCGGTGGGCGAATGAATATCTACCAAGGGTTGAATTTCTTGAATGCTCAATTTTTTTTCAGTTATCCCTTCTTTTAATAATCGGTTGCTAACTCTTTCAAATAAGTCAGTTTCTTGACTCCATTTAGATTTTTTAAACTTGCTAAGGATATAACCCAATGAACGAAAAAAGAAAAATAGTAAAGGATTTCTAAAAAACCTTTTGTTCGGTTCATGCATTATACAAAATATTCCTTTTGGTTTTAATAATCTATCGACTTCTTTTAAAAAATTATGATAATCAGGTAAATGATGTAAGACAGAATTAACCGTAATCAAATCAATTGAAGAATCGGTCAACGGTATTTCTTCACAATCTGTTTCAATAAAGTCAAATTGGCAAGAAAATCTTTCTAATTTTTCTCTTGCCTTGTCTAGCATTTTAGAAGAAATATCAGCGCAAATAATCTTATCCTGATGGGTTAAATATTGGGCTAAAACACTGGATACGAAACCGGTCCCGCTACCTATATCTAATACTATTACTGGTCGCGGTAATTGCTTTAAATATTCTTGACAAAATTTTTGCCAATTATTTTTTTCTTTTAAAATATCTGGGTGTCGCTGATCATAAAAATTAGCTTCTTCATCATGAAAAATTCTATTGATTTCTTTAATTTTTGAACTTTCTATCTTACAATTTATTTTCATAAACTTCGATATGTTTTTTAGTTATTTTATCCTATTTGTCGGATTCCATTAATTTAATCATATTGTCCAGCCATTCTTTTGTCAAAATGGTATTATTATCCATTATAACTTTTCATACTTTAATATTGCATTTCTTAATTAATCTAATTACGGCATCAAATACATCGTCAACCGTTATTTCTTTAATGCATCTCAAATGCCCTTCCTTACAACTCCTCGCTCCGGGATAAATAAAAACGCAGGGCCAGCAGTATATTTTCTTGTAAACCAATTCTGAAATATTGTCTCTTGGCGGCTGGACTTCTGTGTCTACCGGGCCGACTATGTCAACTACCGGCGTACCCACGCTATAAGCGATATACAAAGGACCGGTATCAACGGAAATAAAAAGTGCTAACTTTTTAAATATGGCCGCTAATTCATTAACCTTAAAATCAATACCCGAAATGGGCTTATTTTTCATTTTAACCGTTATTTCTTTGATGATTTTTTCGTCAGCAGAGGCCCCAAAAAAAATTATCCTAGCCCCCAATTCCTTAATTAATTTATCCGCCAACAGACCAAATTTAATCGGCTCCCATTCTTTTAATTTATTGCCTGCCGTCACGCTAATTCCAATAATGAAATCGTTCTTTTTCAGATTGTTTTTCTCTATAAAAAACTCGGTATTCCTTTCTTCTTTTTCGGTTGTAAAAATCTCTTTTTGTTCGCTGAAATCCTCGATACCCAAAAAGCTCAATAATTCCAAATTATGTCTTAGTTTCAGAGTATGCTGTCTATACTCCAATCTATAACTATTGAAAAAAGAGAGTAACTTTGCTGTTTTTCCCGTCATTCTTGCTATGCTGGTAATACGATTGGGAATCCCTGCCCAAAAAGCCAAAATAGTGTTGTGGGCATACGGAGTCAAGTTAAGACTCCAATTAAATTTCTGTTTATTTATGTCGTAGATTAATTTTATTTGCCCCCAGAACCCTTGATATCTTGCTGAGTCCAAAAATATAAATTCATCGATGCGGGGATTATTCTGAACTACTCCGTAACTATGCTCCTTGATGGCAGCGCCCAAATAGGAATCGGGAAATTTTCTCTTAATTTCCCTGAAAACCGGCGTAGTACAAGTCAGGTCGCCAATTTTGCCTATATCGATTATCAAAATCCTTAATTTATCTTTATTGAACATTCTCCTCAAGAATATAACGAGGTATAAAACCGGAGCCAACGCGAAAGTTATTAAAATCCAAAATAGATTCCTCATATAAATTTTTAATGCGATTTAGTGCTCAACCATTCTTTTATGGTTCTTCTGTATCTTGACAGACTTCTTAAAAGCTGGAAGGGATGTCTTGAATAATAAACTATTTTTGCTTTTTTAACGTATTGAAAAATTTGTTCATAAGTTAAATCTGGCTGCTCAAAAATAGGCATATTCCTGCAAGTATCCAGGGGCGGATAATATCTTTTTTCTTCAAAATATTTTGCCCAAGAAAAATTCTTCGGCAGGGTGCCTGATTCCTTTGCCGTTTTTTCCAGCTCGGTGCCCGGATAAACAACGGTCAAACTTTGAGTTGCTTCGTCAACGCCAATTTTATGCTCAAGATACCTGCTTAAAAATACTGTTTTTTTGATATCGTCATAGGTCTCTCCCGGTAGGCCGTGCATAAAAAATACCTTCAATTTAATACCGGCCTTTTTTATTATCTTTGCCGCTTCAATGCCCTGCTCTACGGTAATGGCTTTTTTGATGTTTTTCAAAATTCTATTACTGCCAGATTCGATTGCCATGGAAATATGCTCGCAACCGGCCTTTTTCATCCATTTAACAACCTCTTCATCAATGGTGTTCGCTCTTGCCTCGCACCACCAATAGATATTTAATTTTCTATCGATAATTTGTTGACATATCTCAATTACTCTTTTTTTGTCCATGGTAAAAACATCGTCAAAAAAGCCCACTCCATCCAATTTATAGGTTTTCATCAAATATTCGATTTCATCAACAACATTCTTGGACGAACGATGTCTTATGTTATGCCCCCATTGCTCCGAAGTCGAACAGTAAACACAGTTATAAGGACATCCTCGGCTGGTTATCATGCTGGTACATATTTTTTCCGAAAGAGGAATCTTTTGCTTGTAATCGTCTATTGGCAGTAAATCTCTGGCCGGCATCGGCAACCCGTCTAAATTCTGGATTGGCTCTCTGCTTGAATTATGAATAATTCGTCCTTTGTTGTCTCTAAAAGAAATTCCTTTTACGTCTCGCAAATCTCCTTTCTTACTAATGGTTTTAACCAAATCGAGGAACGAATATTCCCCTTCTCCTCGCACCACGACATCAATCTCTGAAATATTTTGAAGAGTATCCTCGGCAGTAAGCGTAGGATGAGGTCCTCCGACGACAATGAGAATTTCGGGAAAATTTTTTTTAATCAACTTAGCACAATCAAAGGCCAAAAATCTATTTTGAGTTCCGAAAGATAAACCGATGATATCCGGATCCTGTCTCTTTAATTCCTCGATTATCCTCTCGTCAGAATACTTATTTACAACGCTATCAATCAAACTAACTTCCTTAAACCCGTTTTCCCTTAAAATTGCCGCCAGCCAGGCTATGCCCAAGGGAGGCATTGTTTGTTTTGTTTGATATATGGATGGTGGAAAAACCAACGATATTCTCATTTTTTTGGATTAAAAACAATTGTTCTTGCTGTTTCCGCGGAATAGTTGCAATTCTGGCAAAGCTTAAACTTTCTTTGAATTGCCATTTTTCTGTATTCTCTATATTTCTTGCTTCTTAAAACCTTCTTGAATCCGCCGTCTTTGAAAACATTACCGACAATCAATTCGCCGTTGATATCGTAGCAACAAAGGGAAACATCGCCGTTCCAAAAAATAAGCGCCTGTCTCATCCAAGAACATATTCTGGGCTTGGATTTTTCCTTAAGAATGCCGTTTTTGAATCTAAATCTGCTATACCTGTCGTCTTTCGGTAAATTTTCTTCTGCTAATTTTATTTTTTTGTCCAAATCAACAAAGCTGCCCAAAGAAAGACTTTTCAGGGAAATGGCGTCTACTCCCAGAGATTTGGCCAATTTAATCATATCGTTTATTTGGTGTTCATTTTGCTTCATAACCAAAAACTGAAGGGTTATATACGGTCTTTCGTATCCCTTTTCC
>CAYGVF010000068.1:0-1507 GCA_964353285.1 uncultured Candidatus Saccharibacteria bacterium
TTACCTTTATAAATGCCATAGCAATGGCCAATGCCCCGATTGGCACACCGATGATAATCGTAATAAAAACATTGAATAGTTTATAAAGAACAAAGATGATAATCCCGGCAGCCAAAAGATAAAGAAACTGTTTCAGGGTAAAGGGACCGATAACCTTATCTTCGATTTCCGTAAATTGTGGAACCTGGAATTGCATATTTATTCTTTGGGCAGATTTTTTAGATCAACAACATTTTCGAGCGGAGGAACTGATCTTACAACGGGTGTCTGGACTTGTTTCGGAATATAAACCATCATTGGTCTGAATATTTCCAAGCTTATTTCCTGATAGATTTTTTCCGCTCTTGCTTGGTCGAGTTCCAGTCTTTCAGCTAAAATTCCGGAGAAATCATCCAATTTTATTATTCCCAACAGCGCTTCGCCGACAGTAAAGGAAACCACGCTTTGTTCATTTGGTCCCAATTGATTTTTGCCCCAACTAATATGATAAAGTTTGGTAGCTGCCTCATCCGAAATCATCGCTTGTTTAAGCGGTTGGGGCAAAGACAGATATAGTTGTTTTCTTTTTGCGGCTTCTTCTTTTGAAAGATTTGGGATAAACATATTTCAAAATTTATAATAATTCACTCTACATGTTTTCAATATTTTTTTGCGCTGTTCTTGTCTGTTTTTGGGACTCTGTTTCTTTCTTAGTTTCTTCCTTTGTTTCTTTTTCTTTCTCACCCGGTCTCAAAAAACTAAAATGACCCCATCCTTTTGCGGAATTATTGTCTATATGGACAACCAAGCTGGGATTAATCTCCTTAAGCGCTTCTCTTCTTTCTTCGGGAGTGTCGCCAAGTTCAAAGATTTTTTCCTTTAATGCATTGGCATTTTCCAAATTTACTTCAGCTACTTTTTCCCAGTGCCTACCGGTAAGTTCCAGCATTCCCTCGAGAACATCAGCGTTTTTAAATGATTCGCTTTGGACTTTAGCCATATCTTCTACGCTCATTTTTTTAACCTGAGTGATTGTTGTCTCTCTTTTTCTCTTTTCATCTTTTTCGTTAACCTTTTCGACAATATAAGATAATTCTGGTCTGTTTTTCAACATTGCCGAGACCTGATCTTTGCCATATGTGCTTCCTAATTTTATAATCTTTTCAGCATCTTTGCTTCTGAAGTTGCCTGTTTCTATCTGATTTCCATCTTTGTCTAGTATCGGTTGTCCGTTTTTATCTTTTTTGTAATCTGGTCCCAATTTACCTCTTTCGCCCAATAGCTGACCAGCGGCAATTTTTTGGGTTTTTGTAAAGGTTGGTTCAAGGGCTTTTAGGGTTTCCGCAGACATACCCTGTAGTTTGGTTTTTTCTTTTGCGATTTCAGCTCTCTGGAGCTGCATTAATTTTTCCGGCGCTTTAATCAACACTTGTTTTGCTATTGGTAAATTTCTCAATACCGGCACTTTGGCAAAGAATTGTGCCATCTTTTCTCCTGGCTTGGCAGCTTTTTCCAATCCTTTGCCTTT
>CAYGVF010000069.1:0-9246 GCA_964353285.1 uncultured Candidatus Saccharibacteria bacterium
ACAGTTGGTTTCTTCCGATTTTATCGGTATTACCACGGCCAGTATTGTCGATTTGAATTTTACCAAAGTTATTGGCGAAGATTTGGTGAAGGTTTTGGCTTGGTACGACAACGAATGGGGGTACTCCGCGACTTTGGTCGAACATGTAATAAAATCGGGAAAATTAATTGGTAAAAAACCATGATTTACTTGGGTGCTGACCACGGCGGATTCAGTTTTAAGGAAAAAATCAAAGAATTTTTAAACGAACTCAAAATCGAGTATCAGGATTTGGGCAACGCCAAATTCGAGCCGGAGGACGATTTTACGGATTATGCTTTGGTGGTGGCAAAAAAAGTGGCGGAAACAGGCGAAAAGGGAATTTTGTTTTGTACCAGCGGATTGGGAATGTGTATTGCGGCGAATAAGGTCAAGGGGATTCGAGCGGTTTCCATTGTGACAAAAAAATCGGCCCAGCAGTCGCGCGAACATTTGAATGCCAATATTTTGTGTTTGGGCGAACATATTGTTTCTTTTCGCGACGCCAAAAAAATCATTAAGATTTGGTTGGAAACTGAGTTTTTCAATAAAGAAAAATACGTTAGGAGATTGAAGAAGATAGAAAATATTGAGAAATGAAAAAGGAAATTATACCAACAATTTTAGTTAATACTTTTGATGAGATCGAAGAAAGGATTAAACTAGTGGAAAAATATGTAAAATGGGTCCAGCTGGATGTGATGGACGGTGTTTTTGTAAATAACGAAACCTGGCCTCATTCGGTTGTGCTGGGCGTAGCGAAAAAAGGAGTAAAGTATTTTAAAGAAATTCAGAAATTAAAGAATCTTAAAACGAAAACGAAAATCGAAGCTCATTTAATGGTGGAGAAACCGGAAGAAGAATTTGACGAGTGGTTGGAGGTTGCGGATAGAATAATTATTCATTTTGAATCAAAAATTACTAACCGCGAACTAGGTTTAAAAGAGCTGATTAAAAAAACCCAGAAAAAGGAAAAAGGGATTGGGCTGGCTTTGAACCCGGAGACCCATTACGCTGTGGCAACACCGTTTTTAAAAGATCTTGACTTGGTTTTGTTCATGACGGTTCAGCCGGGCTGGGGCGGGCAGGAATTTAAAGAATGGACTTTGGCAAAAATTGCGGCCTTGAGAAAAATCTGGCCGAAAGGCAATATTGAAGTTGACGGCGGGGTAAATAACGAAAATATCGGAAAGATAATTAAATCTGGTGCAAATTTAATTTGCGCCGGAACATATATTTATAGAAGTAAAGATATCGAAAAAGCAATTAAAAGCTTAAATATATAAATTATGTTTGATGTAGTAACTTTTGGTTCGGCAACGAGAGACTTGTTCTTAAAGAGCAAAGATTTTAAGATTATGAAAAGCAAGGAATTTGTTACCGGGCAAGGTCTTTGTTTTAATTTGGGTTCGAAAATTTATCTTGACGATTTGTTTTTCGCCACCGGAGGCGGTGGGACAAATACGGCTGTTACCTTTGCCGGGCAGGGCCTAAAAACCGCTTGCGTTGGCAGGATTGGCAGTGACCCGGGTGGAAAGGCAATACTGGAAGAATTGGAGGAATTCAAGATTAAAGGGTTTATTAGCGAAGATAAAAAAATAAAGACCGCTTATTCGATAATTCTTTCGGTCTCCAAAAAAGAGCGGACAATTCTTGTTTATTCTGGCGCGTGCCATTATTTGACGATTAAAGATATTCCCTTTAATCAATTAAAATCAAGATGGATTTATATTGCTGGTTTATCCGGTGAATCAGCGAAAACTTTATTGCCGATAATAAATTTTGCCAAGAAAAACAAGATTAAAGTGTCATTAAATCCCGGTGCCGGCCAATTGGCTTTGGGGTTAGAGGGTCTGAAAAATATTTTATCCAATGTTAATGTACTGATTTTAAATCAGGAAGAGGGCGCGAGATTGGCGAATTTGCCGTTTAAAAAGGAGAAAGCGATATTCGAAAAATTGGATAGGTTTGTGCGCGGAATTGTGGTGATGACCAAGGGGCCGGAGGGCGTGGTTGTTTCCGATGGGAAATATATTTATTCTGCCGGGATATTTAGGGAGAAAAAATACATTGATAGAACCGGAGCAGGCGATGCATTCGGATCCGGTTTCGTGGCGGGATTGATTCGGACAAAAAAAATCGAAGAAGCGATTAGACTGGGCAGTGCCAATGGCACGGCCGTAGTGGAAGAATTGGGCGCGAAAAACGGTTTATTGACCAAGAGCAGATATGAAAAAGAAGCTCGATGGAAGAATTTCAAAATTATAAAAAACAAATTATAAAATATGACCAGTCACGAATATATTGCCAGAATATTGAGAGCCAAACCGGAAATAATCTTAGAATTGGACAAAAAAATGTCGGCTGTCTCCGGAAAGACCGGTATTTTGGATAAAATAGTCAGAGAAAACGAGGAAAGAATGAACAAAACTCTAAGTTTGCTTGGCTGTCATGATTATCGTGCAGAGAATATTTTTCGGGCATTGGTTACCCGATTGCAAGAAGACGATAGGGCTCTGTATAAATTATTCAAAAAGCCGAGCGGGACAACGGCCAGCGGTTTGAAAACTATGTTCAATTTCGCCTTAGAGCTGGCTAATATTGACCAGCTTTTTGTTTTAAAAAAAGAAAAAGCCGAGGAAATTTTAATAAAAAACCCTCCGCCTAATATAATCAAGTCCTTAAAATACAAAAATGTCGAGGAATTGTTGGCCAAAGAAGACCTGATTGAAATTTTTGCCGCTCTCCGATTTGTCGAGACAAACGAATGGATGCACAAGGCCTTTGACGAAACTTATAAAAGATTAACCCCCGATGATTTTGAGAAAAGAGACGTTCGATTGAGAGTTTTGTCCATGAAATGGTTAAGGATAGCCGAAAAATTTGTAAAGAAGAAATATCATAACGTCAGCCATCTTAAAGAATTGGGAGCAATTTTCGTCATTCCTCTGAAAATCGATACACCTGGCGAGACTCTTCGGGTTTTTTCCATGATTTTACATTATCTACACGAAATAGTTTTTTATTCTAAGCTTTTTGAAAGGGCGTTTCAAGAAAATAAATTTGGCGAGAGATTAATTTCTTTATTGAAGGGAGAAACTCCGTCGGCAAACGCTTTCAATCAAGACAAAATGAATTGGTTGATAATTCAACAATATCTGGCAAAAGACGACCCCAATGATTCTCGCTTGTTTTTACCTCATCTCAATCCAGAGGCGCTTCACTGGAAAAAAACAGAACAGGATATCAGCCGTTTCGGAAAAAGATTTGAAGATATTCAATTAGAATTATGGTTGGAACTTGATTGGATTGGGGGATATTTTAAATCAAAAATCAAAAATCAAAAATCAAAAATCCGAGAAGAGTTGGTAAGTTTTGATTTGGTTGATAACTGGATGGCTTTGGCAAACAGGGAGCAAAAAATCAAATATCTTTATCATCACCAAGAGGCTTTGTGGAATCATATTTTTGAAGAATATATGGGTGCGGAAAACTTGGAAAAATTATTGATTGAAAATTTTAATAAGGGAATTATTAATTTGTAAAAATAAACATATGACTAGTTTAAATTTATATAAAAAACATCGTTGGTTGATTTGTCTATTTTTATCTTTGTTTATTCTATTTTTTAGCCACTCTTCTTTTGTGGGAGGGCAGGGCGCGTCTACGCTTTCTGTCACTATTGTGGTTAATCCGTGGGGAGGCATCGCCCCTCTTAACGGCGTAATTATAACCGGTACTGTTTCCGGTTCGGCTACGGGTCCTATTAATTATACTTTTTACTGTGATCATGTAGAGCCCGGCACCAATATTACTCCTGATTATGCCCACAGAATACAGAATATCAATTTAGAAACATATCCAACTCCGGCAGGGGTTTGTAACTCCGTATATTCCAATGCTGGTTTTTATTGGGCAAAAATAATTGCCGAGAGAGGAGGCGTTGCCGCGGAGACCTGGGCTTTTGTGCCAATTTATGACAGAACGCTTCCCAGGGTTACCTTTTTCGATGTTCAGCCAAGAAATACTATGGGCTCCGTTACCGCCAGTTGGATAGTTACCGATGAGGGAGGTCTTAATCGGGTAGAATTATGGAGAACAACGGACAGTGGAAATGCTCCAGATTCCGGTGGTTGGACCCAGATATACGCTCGGAGTATTTCGGGTAACAGCTTTTCTGGACAGACCATTGACACGCCGGCACTGGGTGTCTACTGGTATGGAGTACATGTCTTAGATACGGCTGGAAATTTAGGCACCGAACCTTCGCCAATTAAAGTTACCATCGCTATTCCTGACACAACTTCACCCTCAATACCAACCAGTCTTAGTGCCACAGCTGTTTCCACTTCTCAGATTAATCTTACTTGGACAGCTTCCACTGATAATATCGGAGTAACTGGCTACAGGATATATCGAGGAGGAACACAAATTGCCACCTCAACCACTACCAGTTATTCAAATACTGGCTTATCTGCTTCAACCACTTACACTTACACGATAACTGCTTATGATGCTGCTAATAATGAATCAAGCCAATCGAATCAGGCTTCAGCTACTACTCAGACGCCACCTGACACAACTGCGCCGGCCCGTTCCGGCGCCTCGCCATCGGGTGAATTAGCAGAGAACACAACTCAAACCACATTATCTTTAAGTACCAACGAAAATGCTACTTGCCGATATGCAACCAGTTCCGGAATTAGTTATTCATCAATGACTAATACTTTTTCAAGCACTGGAGGCACCTCTCATTCAACAACTGTTTCTGGCTTGCAAAATGGCCAAACATATACTTACTACATCAGGTGCCAAGACACAGCCAACAATGCGAATAGCACTGATTACACAATTTCTTTTTCAGTGGCATCCCCATCGCCTCAACAGGAGGAGTCTCCCGTTCAACAACAAGAATCCGGCGGTACTGGCGTAAGAATAGAAAATCCACTTGGTGAAGGAACCGAGATAAGAAATCTTCTTAGTTCTGTCGGCGGCGCAATGAGAGCTATTGCTCTTGCTGTAGGATTGATATTGATTATTATAGCCGGGATAATTATTATGACTTCCGGCGGCAATAAAGAAAGATTGGAAAAAGGCAAAAAAATGCTGTTTTGGACTTTATTCGGCGTTGCTATCGTTGTTTCAACCTCCTTTATTATTAGTCTTGTCGAGGAAATATTTTCTGCAATCAATGAATAAATCATTTGAAATATTCGGAAAAGCCAAAAATGGCAGGTATGCGATCGGTCAGTTTAATATTTCGACCGACGAACAGGTGAAAGCAATAGTTGAGATTGCCAAAGATTTGAATTCGCCGGTAATCATCGGGACATCGGAAAGCGAGAGAGAATTTATCGGCACAAAACAGGCAAATGCCTTGGTTGATGTTTGGCAAAAGGAATCGGGTTTGCCGATTATTTTGAATGCTGACCACTGCAAGAGCTTCGAGAGCGCCAAAGAAGCAGTTGATGCTGGTTATTCGGGTATAAATATCGATGCCTCAAGTTTGTCGTTTGAAGAAAATATCAAGTTGACCAAGCAAGTAGTAGATTATGCCAAAAACAAAAATCCCGATATTATTGTTGAAGGGGAGCTGGGATATTTAAGGGGCAGTTCGGAAATCCATAAAGAAAAAATAGAAATCAAAGAAGAAGATTTAACCGACCCGGAGCAAGCCAAAGAATTTGTCGAGAGAACCAATATTGATAGCTTGGCGGTGGTTATTGGCAACACTCACGGTATTGAAGCGGAAAAAGAACCGCACCTCTTTCTCGATAGATTGAAAAAAATTCGAAAAGCAGTGCCCGACACGTTTTTGGTTCTTCACGGAGGTTCCAAGACGCCGGAAAAAGACATAAAGCAAGCGATTAAATTGGGAATAGTGAAAATAAACATCAATACCGAATTGAGAATTGCCTACAGTGATGCTTTGGAAAAAGAAATTAAAGCGCATCCCGACGAGGTGAAGCCTTATAAAATTCTAGCTCCGGCCGTAGAAGAAATGAAAAAAATAGTGGCTGAAAAGATAAAATTATTCGGCAGCAAAGGAAAAGCATAAAATTTGTATTCTAAAAAGCCAGTCCGTTCGGACTGGCTTTTTATTGCTTTTTAAATAAAATTCTGGTAGGATACAGATATTATGGAATTAGAATTAAAAGCACAAACCAGAGAACAAACTGGCAGAAAATTAAAGATCCTTCGCGAAAAAGGGTTTATTCCGGCTGTGGTTTATGGTTCTGGCCACAAACCTCTTTCTATACAGGTTAATTACGAAGATTTTAAAAATACTTTTGAGAAAGCGGGAGAGAGCACGTTGCTAAAGCTTATGGTTGGCGAGCATGCTAAAAATGTTTTAATTCACGATATTGCCAAAGATCCGATTACTGATAAATTTATTCACATTGATTTTTACCAAGTTAGAATGGATAAAATTATCAGAGCCGAAGTACCTTTGGTTTTTGTTGGCGAGGCTTCGGCAGTTAAAAACTTGGATGGAATTTTGATTAAAAATATTACCGAAGTGGAAGTCGAGGCCCTGCCTAAGGATTTGCCTCGCGAAATAAAAGTGGATATCTCTTCCCTGGATTCTTTTGATAAGCATATCAGAATTAAAGATTTAACCCTGCCATCGGGCGTCAAAATAGATATTGGTTCAGAAGAATCGATTGTTTCAGTGATACCACCAAGAACCGAAGAAGAATTAAAGGCCTTAGAAGAAAAACCAGAAGAGAAAATCGAAGAAGTTGAGGTAATAGGGAAAGAAGAGGAAGCTCCGGCGTCCACTGAAAGCGAAGCCGGGATCTCGACTCCCGATAAAGATCGGGACATCGGGAAGGGCAGCGAAAATAAATAATGCTTAGATACAGAAAAGCAAATTTATTATTGTCTATTGCGGTTTTGATAGGCCTGCTTACCCCGTGCCTTTTTAAGGGCGCGGGATTAATTTTTGCTCAAACAACCGAAGAAGAAAAAGAGATGGAGGCGAAGATAAAAGAGCTGGAAGAAAAAATCGCCAAGTACAGGGCGGGCGTAATTACTAATCAGCAAAGAGTCAAGAGCCTTCAGACGGAAACGACAATATTGGACGATGAGATAAGCGAAGCAGAATTAGAGGTAAAGAAAATCGATTTAATTATTAAAAAATTGGATATCAAAATATCCGAAAAGAAAATGGTAATCAGAGAAGCAGAAAGAGAAGTGGATTTGGAAAAAACCGCTTTAAGCGAACTATTGAGAGAGATTGGTAAATATGACGATGTTTCTTATCTTGAAATAATTTTGAGCAGAGCTCAGTTGTCGGATTTTTTATCGGAAGTTCGTTCTTTGGAAAACTTTCAGGATCAAATTCAGCAGCTTCTTACCAAATTATCTAATTTAAAGTCGAATTTAGAGCAAGAAAAGGGCACGCTTACCGGCGAAAAAGAAGAACAACTAGCCCTAAGATCGATTCAGGACGAACAGAGAACTAATCTTGAAAGCAAAAAGAAAGAAAAAAAGACCCTTTTAGAACAAACCAAGGGTCAGGAACAATTATTTGCTCAGTTGGTCAAAAAAACCCAACTTGATATAGAGGCGGTTAAAAATAAATTATATTATCTAAAGGGTTTTATCGATGGCGATTCTTTAAGATTTGAAGATGTTTATAAATTTGCCAAGTTTGCCTCAATTTACACCGGTGTCAGGCCGGCTTTTCTTTTGGCGATTTTAAGTCGGGAATCGCAACTGGGTAAAAATGTCGGAACCGGAACATGGAGAACAGATATGAAGCCCAGTCAAAGAACTTATTATCTTCAAATCTGCGAAAAATTAAATATCAGTCCCGACACTTACCCGGTTTCTAAAAAACAATGGTATGGCTGGGGTGGGGCAATGGGCCCAGCACAGTTTTTGCCAGCCACGTGGTTAGGTTATGAACAAAGAGTAGCTGAAATAACTGGTAATAATCCGCCATCTCCTTGGAATATTAAGGATGCTTTTGTGGCCGCAGCTCTATATTTAACAAATAAAGGAGCTAATCAACAGACATATAATGCGGAATGGAAAGCAGCAATGATGTTTTTAGCTGGTTCAAATTGGAGTAAATCTTATTTATCTTTTTATGGCGACCAGGTAATGGCTTTAACCAAGCAGATTCAGGAGCAGATTGATATTTTGGAGAAAGGGTAGGGCGCAAACCAGCTAAATTTTCTTAAGCACGAAGTCGCCGTATATTCGTAGAATATTATATCTACCTTAGGCGCTTCTGTTGCTCGCCGAGCCAATATTATTTGGCTTTTTTTATTTCGTCCTTACAGGGCTCGGCTGCGCAACGCTACGAAAACTTGGCTGGTTTGCTTGAGGTGGATTGGTTGCGAAGTTGTCTCAGTAAAAAATAAATCCTCGCCAAGATATGAACGAGGATTACGAAAAATTGATTGGTTTTTATTGTATTTTTTGAAATTTTTTGAGGATTGGCCAGAGGTTGCCGTTTAAAATATCTTCGAGATTGTGCCAGGACTTTCCGATTCTGTGATCGGTGATGCGGTCTTGGGGGAAGTTATAGGTTCTGATTTTTTCCGAACGGTCGGCTGTGCCGATTTGCGCATTTCTTTGTTGTCCTAATTTTTGCATTTCTTGCTCCATTTTAAAAGCATAAAGCCGTGAACGGAGAATACTCATGGCATTTTCTCTGTTCGCGCCTTGGCTTCTTTCGTTTTGAGAAGCAACTACAAAACCGCTGGGTATGTGGGTAATTCTGATTGCTGATTCGGTTTTATTGACATATTGGCCGCCTGGTCCCGAAGCGCGAAACGTATCGATTTTTAAATCACTCGGTTTAATTTCGATTTGGGTTTGTTCGACTTGAGGCAGAACCGCCACGCTGGCGGTTGAAGTGTGAATTCTGCCGCTTTTTTCGGTCACAGGGATCCTTTGAACTCGATGGACTCCGCCCTCAAACTTCATTTTAGAAAAAACATTATCTCCTTTTAACTCGAAAATAACCTCTTTAAAACCTCCAAGTTCCGTAGGTCGGGAATCTAAAACTTTCAGTCCGAATTCTTGAGATTTAGCATATTTTGAATACATTCTGAAAAGATCGGAAACAAATAAACCTGCTTCTTCGCCACCTGTACCGCCTCTAATTTCTATAATCACTGCTTTGGGCGTTTCTCCCTCGCGCCCCCCTTTTTTTAATAAGTTATGAATTTCTTTTTCTAATTTTAATTGTCTTTGAAATAAATCAGCCAG
>CAYGVF010000070.1:0-6427 GCA_964353285.1 uncultured Candidatus Saccharibacteria bacterium
GCCGAAAGGCGGAACCGGAGTATTCAAGGGCGCTAATGGCTGGAACGGAACAGATTTATATTTTCAGTATTCTAACTAACCCCCACTTTTTACCCCCCATCTTTCGATTAAAAGGTGGGGGTAAATCAAAAGATGGGGATAAATCCATGAATTTTTCCCAGTATACAACAAAAAAAATCGAAGAAATTTTCGATATTTTTAAAACCGGAGAAAAGGGTCTTTTGGCCAAAGAAGCGGAAGAGCGGCTGCAAAAATACGGATTCAATGAGGTAAAAACAAAAAAAACAACCCTTCTCGATGTTTTTTTGAGGCAGTTCAAATCTCCGTTCGTATATCTTTTGATTGTTGCCACTATCGTTGCCTTGGCAATTGGCGAAGGAATTGACAGCTTGGTTATCGCCGCTTTTATTTTAATCAATGTATTTTTGGGATTTTTTCAAGAAGCCCGGGCCGAACGGGCGATTTTAATTTTGAAAAAATATTTTCCTTCCCGTACCAGGGTTTTAAGAAACGGCGAAGAAAAAATTATCGATAAAAAGTTTTTGGTTCCGGGTGATGTCGTATTGTTGGAGCGAGGCAATATTGCTCCGGCTGACATGATGATTTTTAGGTCGGAAAATCTATTGGTTGACGAATCGGTTCTGACCGGAGAATCGGTTCCGGTTTCCAAAGCCAATCAACCGCTTAAAGAAAGGACCAAAGAAATTTTTGAGGCGAAAAACATTATTTTTGCCGGAACTTCGATAATTTCCGGAGAAATGGAGGGCATTGTAATCGCCACGGGAAAAGAGACAGTGATGGGCGAGGTTACGAAATTGGTTTCTGCAATCAGCCGAGAAAGTATTTACGAAAAAAACTTGTTGAAATTTTCCCGCTTGATTTTGAAACTGGTTGTGATAACGATTGTTGTTCTTTTTCTGGCTAATTTAATCATCAGGGGAACCACCAATATTCTCCAGTTTTCCGTTTTTTGCATTGCCTTGATTGTCGGTATTATTCCCGAGGCCTTGCCCTTGGTGGCGGTGGTTTCTCTCTCGAACGGCGCCTTGAAATTGGCCAAGGAGAAAGTGGTGGCCAGGAGATTGTCGGCAGTCGAAGATTTGGGAAACATCGAAGTTTTATGCAGCGATAAAACCGGAACATTGACCGAAGGCAAGATGATTTTAGAAAAAGTTTTTTCCCTAAATAAAGAAAAATGTTTGTCGTATGCCCTTTTGTCATCTTCTTATATGGACGAGGAAATCGAATCGTCTTTAAACCCGTTTGATTCGGCTGTTTTTCAGCAAGTCGACGGTGACGCAAGGGCATCCCTGAATGAATTCAAGATAATTTCCGAAATTCCCTTTAGCCCCGAAAGATTGAGAAACAGTGTTTTGATAAAAAGCCGGCAAGGGAAAACCGTTTTAATCGTAAAAGGCGCGCCGGAAACCATTTTGAAATTGTCCTCCCGATTCGAGGATAGTCAGACACTTAAACAAATCAAGAGACAAATCGAAGAAGAGGGCAAAAAAGGAAAAAGAATCTTGGCCGTTGCCTATAAAGAATTCGACAAAAAGGATTATCAGGAAGATGACGAGAAAAATCTGTGTTTTTTGGGTTATTTTTCTTTTCGCGACCCGTTGAAGCCGACTGCCAAGGAATCGATTCGGCTGGCGGAAAAACTGGGCGTGGAAGTGAAAATTGTCACTGGCGACAGCAAGGAAGTTTCCGGTTATGTTGCCGAAGAAATCGGTTTGATAAAAAATCCCCAGGAAGTTGTTTTGGGCGAAGAAATGGAGAACTTGTCGGATGAAGAATTTATGAAAGTTTGCGAAAAGTTTTCGGTTTTTGCCCGGATTTCTCCCCAGATAAAATACAGAATCGTCGAAGCTCTGGGCAAAAAATATGAAATCGGATTTTTGGGAGAAGGAATTAACGATGCTCCGGCTTTGAAGATTTCCAATTTGGCCATTGCCGTTGACGGGGCGGCTGACGTGTCGCGTGAGGTTTCCGACATAATCCTGCTGGAAAAAGACCTTAATGTAATCGTTAACGGAATCAATCAAGGGAGAAATGTATTTTCCAATATAAACAAATATATAAAAACCACGCTGGCCAGTAATTTCGGGAACTTCATTTCCATTGCCGTTATTTCTTTGATGATTCCGTTTTTGCCGATGCTGCCGATTCAGATTTTACTGGTCAATCTTTTGTCGGATTTTCCTTTGATTGCCGTGGCGTCGGATAGGGTTGATGCCGAAGAATTGAGCAAGCCGAGATATTATCAATTGAACAGAGTGATTATGCTGATTGTTTTTCTGGGCTTAATCAGCACGATTTTTGATTTTATCTTTTTCGCGATTTTCCATAAGGTCGAACCTTCTCTGCTTCAGACCCTTTGGTATATCGAAAGTATTTTGACCGAGATTGTACTTATATTTTCGGTGAGAACCGCCCACTTTTTCGCGAAAACCAGAAGACCGAGTTTTCCGTTGGCAATTACCGCTGTCGCAAGTATTTTGATTACCATTATCTTACCCTTTACTTTCTGGGGAGACAAGGTATTCCATTTTGTTCGTCCAAATATTCATTCTCTTTTGATTGTTTTTGTTTTAATCGGGAGTTATTTTGTTCTCAGCGAAATCGCCAAACTGTTTTATTTCCGTTTTTGGATGAACAGAAAGCAAAACAAACATGCTTAAATCAAAACATATTTTAATCATAATCATTCTGATTGTTGTTGTTTCGGCTGGTGTCTATATTTGGCGCAATCTCCAATCTTACAGTTTGGAAATCCAAAACAGCGCCAAAGAAAACAATCAGAAAAACGAGGAAATCAAACCAAAAACTTTTTTATTTACTGGCGATATTATGCTCGACAGGAAAGTGGAGTTGCAGATGAATAAAAACGGATTTTTCTATCCTTTCGAAAAAATTTCCGAATTTCTGAAAACCAGCGACGGGGTTTTCGGAAATCTGGAGGGCCCGATTTCCAAAAACCCCGAAAATTATTCTTTGGTCGCGATGGACTTCGCTTTTGACGCCAAGGTTATTGAACCGCTTGCCTTGGCTAATTTCAAAGTTCTTTCTCTGGCCAATAATCACACTTTCAACATGGGCAGTGCGGGCCTGGAAGAAACAAAAAATTTATTGACCGCGGCAAATATCGATTGGGTCGGCGAGCCGTGGCAATGTTCGGAAAAGACGGCAATTAAAGACGATATTGTTTTTGCTGCTTTTAACAAAACATTTAACGGCTGCAACGACGAAAAGATAATTGAAATCGTAAAATCAATAAAATCTTCCGCTCCGGATAAATTTCTGGTTGTCGGTATGCACTGGGGCGAAGAATACAAATTGAAAAGCAATTCTTTACAACAAGATTTGGCACACAAAATTATCGATGCCGGCGCGGACTTGATTATCGGCACACATCCCCACGTGGTTGAGGAAATCGAAAATTACAACGGAAAACTGATTTTTTATTCTTTGGGCAATTTTATTTTTGACCAGTATTTTTCCGAAGACGTGCAGGAAAGTTTGATTGTGGAATTAAGAATTTACCCTCCTACCAAAGAATTTGGAGGGAGGGTTGTTTATAAGCTCTATCCGATTGAAAGTAATTTGAGCCAGCCGTCTTTAATGGATGAGCAAAAAGCCAAAATCTTTCTTGAGAAAAAAGGTTTTAACAATATAATGGAAATTAAGAGGGATGAAAAAGTTTGTTTCAATGATAATTGTTTTTACGTTGAATTGGCTCAAACCAAGGAAGAACGGGAAAATGGCCTGATGTTCAGAACGGATTTGGCGGAAAACAGGGGAATGCTCTTTATTTTCGACCAGGAGGGGACTTATTCTTTTTGGATGAAAAACACCTTGATTCCTCTGGACATAATTTGGCTGGACGAAAACAAAGAAGCGGTTTTTATAAAAAACAATGCCCAGCCCTGCGAGGAAAAAAAATGTCCCGGCATTTACCCCAACCGAAAAGCCAAGTATGTTCTGGAAATCAACGGGGGAATGGCGGATAAAATAAATCTTAAAATCGGCGATAAGTTATCATGGTGAGAAAAATAATCTTATTTTTAATAGCTTTTGTGATTTTTTCTCCGACGGCTTCGGCGAGAACTTTTCAATATATTTCTGATTGGTATCTGAAAGATTTTCAGACCGAAATAGTGGTGAATAAAGACTCCAGTTTATCGATTACCGAAAAAATAGATGCTGATTGCGGTCCTCTTACCCACAAGCACGGCATTTTCAGAATTTTGCCGACCCAAATAAAAACAACCGAGGGAGTCATCAAAACTCCGATTGAATTGATAAGCATTACCGATTTTGACGGCAATCCTCTGAAATATACAACCATTAAAAACAATACTGATCATACGATTACCTGGAAAATCGGCGATCCGGATGTGGCTGTTACCGGTGATAATTTTTACAAAATAAAATATAAGGTAAAAAACGCCATCCGCTTCAATAATCCCGAATTTGACGAACTGTACTGGAATTTAAACGGCAATTTTTGGGATATCGAGACCGACAGTTTTGTCGCCGCGATAATTTTTCCCGAAGAAGTCAGCGAAGGAAACAGCCAGGTTGATTATTATACCGGTTATTTGGAAGAGAAAAATAAAAATTTGGCCGAATATCAATGGATAGACAGAAACGTTCTGCAATTTAATTCCACCGGAACTTTATTAAAACAGCAGGGGATTACCGCTTCGATAACTTTTCCCAAAAATATCTTTATCCCTTATAAGCCGACTTTTTCCGAAAAATACGGGGCTTATTTCTGGTTTTTGCTGCCGCTGATTGTTTTTGTCGCGTGTTTCCGGATTTGGAAAGAATACGGCAAAGACCCGCATCTTCACAGAACCGTTATTCCCGAATTCGAAATCCCGGAAAATCTCTTGCCGATGCAAATGGGAATGCTGATTTCCAGCGGGAGGTTCAATACCAAGTTTATTTCCGCCACGATTATCGATTTGGCGACAAGGGGATTTGTTTCCATTCAGCAGATTGAAGAAAAGGTTATCGTATTTTCCAAAAAAGATTTCAGATTGAAACGACTCCATCCGCAAAATGCTCTGCTTTCGACAATCGAAAATTCAATCTTGGACATGATTTTCGAAGGCGGAGAGGAAATTTTTCTTTCGGATTTGAAAAAAGAATTTTACAAGAATATTCCGGAATTAAGAAAAGCGGTCAAAGACGATTTGATGAAAATGGGCTTGATTACCAAAAAGGGTTTGGTTTTTCAGGCAATATTTTTGATAATCGGAATAACAACATTATTTCTTGTTTCCATTCCGTTTATAAGGACAACGTTGGCCGTTCCGTTGATTATATCCGGCATTGTTTTTATCGTGTTTTCTTTTATTATGCCGAAGCGAACCCAAAAAGGCGCGGAACTTAATTGGCGGGTCAAGGGATTCAAGCTTTATATGAAAACAGCGGAGCAATATCGCCAGCGATTTTTCGAGAAAGAAAATATATTCGAAAAACTTTTGCCTTATGCCATGATTTTCAATATGACCAAGGAATGGGTGAAAAAAATGGAGCAGATTTACGGGGCGGATTATTTCCAAACCCATATTCCGATTTGGTATATTGCTGCCACGGGCGGCGGTTTCGACGTGGACAGTTTTGCCTCGGAAATCAATAGTTTGTCATCCAGTATTTCCTCGAATGTCGGTGGTCCTTCCGGAGCCGGAGGTGCAGGAGGAGCCGGCGGCGGGGGCGGTGGAGGCGGCGGAGGTTCTTCGCCCAACCTCGACATTGAAATAACCAAGATGGCTGAACCGACACAGGCCCATGAAGGCGATACCATCACCTATACCTATACCGTTACCAACCCCGGTGATGTGCCGTTGTCATCCGTGTCGGTCACTGATGATAGGATCGGGGTTGTTCCCTACGAGAGCGGTGACACCGACAACGACGGCAGACTCGACACGAATGAGACCTGGATATTTACCGCAGCCTACAACGTAACTTCCGGCGACGATAGTCCCCTGATCAACACTGCTGCGGCTTCCGGCACCTATGCTGGGCCCGGGACAATAATTGATTGGGATACCGCTACTGTTAATATCCTGCGACCGAACATTGCTCTAGATAAGACAGCCAACCCGGTGCTAGCCCATGACGACGATACAGTTACCTATACCTACACTATAACCAACACCGGCAATACGCCTTTGTCTGATATCTCAGTAACCGATGGTGCGATTGATGATGTTACCTACCAGGGCGGCGATACCAATGAAGATGAAATCCTTGACCTCGATGAAACCTGGATATTTACCGCGACCCATACCGTAACTGTGGAAGATGATACCCCCCTGGTCAATACAGCTACTGCGTCCGGCACCGACGCCCTGGGGCGGACAGTAGAGTCAGAAAAAGCTACCGCCAGTGTTGACATCCTGCGGCCGGTCAT
>CAYGVF010000071.1:0-4043 GCA_964353285.1 uncultured Candidatus Saccharibacteria bacterium
CCAATATCCCAAGGCATTCACCATATACCCTTGAGTAAACCTGCTTATTAACTAACAATTTATAGATACTAATTATAGATACTAATTTGATAAGACTAATTAAATTGTTAAGGTTCATGGTTTAAAAAAGACCGCTTGAAGGCGGTCAAACCAATAGGTAATTCAATACCCGGTTTATCAACCGCTTTCAAAAATTATCTTTTTTAAATTGTTTCTTTTGTTTATCATCAACATCCCCAATTATATAGGGTAAAAAATCGTCTGTCAAGACCATTCACCTTTAATTAAGGGCGAAGGACTATTTTTCTCTCAAATCCTCCTTGATTTTCTCTATTAATCGCGCAGCGGCGTCTCTTCCGCCCAAGCCGAAAGCCAAACCTCCGGCCAAAGCCAGCATTGCGATTATACCGATAACAATCGTCTGGATTAAGGTAGGAGCAATTCCCATCTGCGTTAAGGCAATCACAAAACCAAAAATCAAGATTGCCCATCGAACGATTGCTCCGATGGCTGAAGCCAATTTTAGTCCGGCTGTTTCGGCGCTTGCCTTTATCAATTTCTGCATAAAGTTGGCGATAACCACCGCTGCCAACAAAACAATCGCGGCCACCACAACATTCGGTATGTAATAGACAATTCCCTTCAAGAACAACGAAACCTGATCAAGCCCCAAAATATCAACCGCTGCCATCAGAAACACAACTATAAAAAACCATTTTACGGCTTCCTCAAAAAACTTTCCCGAATCCAGATTGATTTTTGCTTTCGCCAAGGCCTTGCCGAACCCCAGCTTACTCAACAGAAGATCAAGCTTAATTGCTTTAATCAATTTATTGGCTAACTTCCCCAAAAAAATAGAAAATAACCAACCAACAATAAAAACAATTAAGGCGGCCAAAAATGTCGGCAGGAAACCGATCACGCTCAACCAAATTGTTTTTAAAGAATCCAATAGAATTTCAATCATAATTTTTATATAAATTAATTTTTAAAATTGATTTTCGACCCTAGACTAATTATATATTTATTCTAACAAATTGGCAATAATTTTTATCATCGTATCCTTTTCTTCGGAATGACTTACGGCAATCAAAAGAACCAAAGCGATCAGGGTATTGTCGTTGATTTTTTTCTCGCCGTTTTTCTTATAAAGATGTTTGTTTTTGTACAAAAAATAAACAAAAAGGAAAGCGGCGATCTTTTTGTTTCCGTCGGCGAAAGGGTGGTCTTTTATTATCAGATACAATAAATGGGCGGCTTTTTCTTCTATGGTCTTATAGAGTTCTTTCTTGCCGAACGTCTGATAGAGATTCCTGATGATGCTTTCGAATTTTTTGCTTATTTCCTGACCGAACAAATCCCCGGCTCCGAGTCTTTTGTCGAGCCCTGCCCCCAATTTTTTAATCACTTCCGAGGCATGATTATAATCCAAGGAAAAGCTGGCTTTTTTGCCTCGCGGAATAATTAATTTATCGTGGTCGTATTTCCACAATAAATCCAAAGCTTTCGAATATTCGGTTAAAAGATTTATAATTTCCTGTTTATTGTTTTTCATACTTTTAATTTTATCTCTTTTTCTTTATTTTTTCCAGCCCAGCTGCCATTTTCGGCATTTGGCAACAATAATCTATCGTGATAAAATTAATTATTCTCAATATGTTTAACAAAGTTAAAAAAATTCATTTCATTGGAATTGGCGGGGTTGGAGTTTCGGCATTGGCAAGAATGGCCAGGCTGAAAGGAATCAAAGTGACGGGCTCCGATATGGTAACGGGTAAAATGACGGAAAGAATAGAAAGAATTGGCGGCAAAATCTTTATTGGCCACAAGAAAAAAAATTTACCTCCGGACACGAATTTGGTTATTTATTCTCCGGCTATAACAATAGACAATCCGGAATTTATTTATGCCCGCGAATTGAAGATCCCCACCTGTTCTTACCCCGAGGCCCTGGGACTTTTATCGAAAGACGCGTATACAATCGCTGTTTCCGGAACGCACGGCAAAACAACAACTACCTGCATGATTGCCGAATTAATGATTTACGGAAATCTTGACCCAACGGTGGTGGTCGGCGGCTTGCTGAAAAGACAACAAGACAATTTTGTTTTGGGAGCAAGCAAATATTTTGTGGTCGAAGCCTGCGAATATAAAGAATCGTTTTTAAATCTGAATCCCAATATTTTAATCATCACCAATATTGATAACGACCACTTGGATTATTACCAGAATATCGAAAAAATCCAAAATGCTTTCGCAAAATTAATCAACAAAACAAAAGATTTTGTTGTTTGCGATCTAAATGACCAAAATACTTTGAACGCGTTGAAGAAAGCCGAACAAATAACCGAATCCCCAAAAATTATCGACTACGCACGTGAAATTTTGAATATTAAATTATCAATACCCGGCCAGCACAATCTTAAAAACGCCAAAGCCGCATTTGCGGTTTCGAAATTAATCGGAATGGAGGAGGATTCAGCGAAAAAAATTCTTAGAGATTACATTGGCTCATGGAGAAGATTCGAATACAAGGGCGAGACAGAAAAAGGCGCAAAAATCTATGATGACTACGGACATCACCCAACCGAAATTCAAGCCACGCTAAAAGGAGCACGAGAATATTTCCCCGATAAAAAAATCGTTGTTGTTTTCCAGCCACACTTGTATTCACGCACGCGCCTGCTTTTAGGTGGTTTCGCAAACAGCTTCAAGGATGCAAACGAAGTTATCGTCACCGATATTTACGCTGCACGGGAAAAAGACGACCATTCGATTCACGCCAAAGATTTAACGGAAAAAATAAACAGCGTCAACAACAACGCCAAATACATCAAAGATTTTGCTGAAATTGAAAATTATTTGAAAACCCGCATCGACCAAAATACCGTTATTCTCACCATCGGCGCCGGGGATATTTATAAAGTCGGAGAAAATATTGTGAAAAAATAGAAACCGGAAAATAAACAAAAAAATGAGGCACCCGCCTCATTTTTTAGAACTTCAAATTTTATTTATCTCAATGTCCAACCACCATCAACGATAATTGTCTGTCCCGTTATATAATCAGCTTTTTCCGAAGCAAGAAAGACAACTGCATTAGCGATATCTTCCGGCGTGCCCATTCTTGCCCAGGGAATCGCGGCGATTGTTTGTTTTGTTTGCTCTTCCGATCCGCTACTGGCACCAGGCGTATCTATGGCTCCCGGAGCTACTGCATTCACATTTATCTTTTTGTGAGCAAGTTCCAAGGCCAACGCTCTAACCATACTGTTTATCGCGCCCTTGGAAGCGCAGTAATGCGTCAAGCCCTCAAAACCCACAAAAGAGGCGATTGAAGAAATATTCACGATTTTTCCGCCGCTTTTCATTTCTTTAACCGCTGCCTGCGAACATAAAAACACACTTTTTAAATTTATATCCAATACCCTATCCCAATCCGCCTCTTTCATTTCCAAAAAAGATATAAAAGGATAAATTCCGGCATTATTCACCAAAATATCCAGTTTGCCGAAATTCTTTATTGTTTCCAAAATTAAATTATCAACTTCTTCTTTTTTTGAAACATCACATTTTACTGCCAAGCCCCTTACTCCCATTTTTTGTATTTCCGCTACAACTTTTTTACAATCTTCCAAAATAATATCGGCAACAACAACATTACATCCTTCTTTTGCCAAAGCCAAAACAATTCCACGGCCAATCCCTTGTCTGCCTCCGGTTACTATCGCTGTTTTGTTTTTTAAAATCATATGTTTTTATTTACCCCTGTTAAATAGTCGCTTTCAGCGACTCTTGCTTTGCAAGATTTAACGGGGTGAATTAATTTTAATTGGACCTAGGCAGAATCGAACTGCCACATCTCGGATGCAAACCGAGTGCACTACCATTATGCTATAGGCCCCAATTATGCAAACCTGCCTGCCGGCAGGCAGGCTGGGAGCCCCGCCCGACTCGCCTGAGGCGACTCAGGCGGGCGGGTCTACCACTAAGCTAACGGCCCGGATAAAATTTGCGCGTGCCTGGGCTCGAACCAGGGACCT
>CAYGVF010000072.1:0-4399 GCA_964353285.1 uncultured Candidatus Saccharibacteria bacterium
GATGGCGGGTAAATTGTGGCGTCAAAGCCCTGAGGATTGTAATATTTGACCGGGAAAGCATGGGGATAGCGTTCAATAATTTTAAACCCCGCCAAGACCGCTGCCCTGAAAAACGTGGTTGAGACTTGGCACAATCCCCCTCCGTATTCGGGAACTGTTTTGTCTTTTTTAATCACTAATTCCGGTTCGTAACCCTGTTCCGGGCCAACTTCTCCCATTACATTGTTGAAAGAGAATTCTTCGTCCGGTTTTATCAAAACTCCATTAAACTTAGCCGCTCCCACATTAATATTGTGAATTCTGTTTTGCGGCGAGCCGGAAAAATTCGAAGTCCCTCTGGCTAAAAAAGAAGTTATTCCCAAATTATCGATACTTTCAGTCGTTATTTTGGGTTGGGTTTTATTTAATTTTAATTGAATTTCTTTTTTGGAATTTAAAATTCCGTCCGAGAGAACCAAGAGGTTTTCGTCTATCGCCAATTTAATTCCTTCTTGTGACAAGGCAAAAACAGTAACTTTCTCTCCTTTGATGTTTAGTTGGGCGTTAACCGGCTCTTTATTTATTGAAGGAGAAAGCGAGACAAGATATTCTTTTGCCTTTTCTTGATTTAAATCAATTCCCAAAATTTTATTATTTTTGTCTTTCGGATCCGGCACAGATATAAAATCAATCAAAGAGATTAAATCTTCTTTTTCTATTTTAATAATTTCCTTGGTTTCTTTATCTTCGTTTATTGTTAACTTGAAAGGAAGATTGGATAAAATATATTTTGCTTTTTGATGGGCAACGGCTGTTTCCGATTCTATGACCTCGGGAATATCCTCTTTTAAATCCAATTGAACGGTTTTTGGCTGGAAATCGTTTATGCTTTTGGTTAATTCTCTTTTTAGTTTAATTTTATCGATTACAACTCCCTCGCTGCTTTTAGTAACAACAAAATCTTGTTTTTTATTGTCATAGACAAGAATGCTGTTTTTTGCCGGCTGATGAATGGAGGATAAATTGTTTCTCAGAAAGCTTTCCAGTTTTTCTTCGTTGATTTGCCAAAGCGGCTCAAAGCTGTATCCCAACAAAGATTTTAATTGCCAAAAAGCATTGTATATGAATTTGTTTCCTTTGTGGCCCTTTTCAAAAATCTCAAGAATTGTATTTTTGACATCTATTTCTACGCCCAGTTCTTCGGGGGTAATTTGCCAGATTTGGTCTTTATAGGTGAGAGACAAAGGTTTTTTGAGGAATTCTTCACTGGCTTTCAATAATTTTTCCTGGGCCTGTTCCGGGGTTTCGCCGCCAATAGAGATTCCGCTTACTCTCGTTCCCCAATTTATTTTATGGATATTTATGATATCGAGAACAAAAAACAAAATTACAACAATTAAAAAAAATATTGCGCCGATTAGAATATTCCGCAAGACAATTAATTTTTTAATCTTTGGATGATTAATTACCATTATAATCTTATAATAAAACAAATAGATATTTTAATAAAGGTCTGTTATAATAACTACAATGGTAAATAGGATTTTGAATCATAAATCAAAGACGATTTTTTCGGCTGCTTTTATTTTGGCGGCAGCCTCTTTAGCTAGTCGACTTTTGGGCCTGGTCAGGGATAGATTATTGGCCGGTAAGTTCGGAGCAGGCGACGAGCTTGATATTTATTTTGCCGCTTTTAGGTTGCCGGATTTGATTTATAATATCTTGATAATTGGAGCAATTTCTTCGGCTTTTATTCCTGTTTTTGCCCAATATTTTAAAAAAGACGAAGCAGAAGCCTGGCACTTAACCAATGGAGTTTTCAATTTGGTTTGTTTGATTCTGGTTGTTTCGGCGGCAATACTTATTTTTTTAACCCCCTGGCTTATTTCTCTGGTTGCTCCCGGTTTTTCCGGAGCCAAAAGAGAAATGACCGTTCTTTTAACCAGAATTATGTTTTTAAGTCCTTTGTTCCTGGGTATAGGCAGTATTTTGAGCGGTGTTTTACAATATTTTCACCGCTTTTTTATTTATTCTTTGGCTCCGATAATATATAATTTGGGAATTATTTTCGGTATCTTGGTTTTCGTGCCCAAATTCGGGTTAGTCGGCTTGGCTTGGGGCGTAGTATTGGGAGCTTTTTTGCATTTTTTAATTCAATTGCCGAGCGCAATCTACTCGGGATTTCATTGGCAAAATATTTTAACCATTTATCACGAAGGAATCAGAAAAATAATAAAATTAATGATTCCGAGAACAATCGGCTTGGCTGGCTCTCAGGTTAATTTGTTGGTTATTACCGCTCTGGCTTCAACACTGACATCCGGTAGTATCGCTGTTTTTAACTTGGCCAACAATTTACAATATATTCCCATTGGTATTATCGGAATTTCTTTTTCTATGGCAGTTTTTCCTCATCTGGCCAAATCTTATGCCGAAGAAAACAAGGAAGAATTTTCCAGAAAGTTTTCTTCCACTTTCAACCAAATTCTTTATCTGGTCTTGCCTTTTACGGTTTTGATTTTTCTTTTAAGAGCTCAAATTGTGAGAATAATTTTAGGAACCGGACAATTCGGATGGCTTGATACCCGATTAACCGCGGCTGCCTTGGGCATTTTTTCTTTTGGAATTTTTGCTCAGAGTTTAATTCCCCTGATTTCCCGGGCGTTTTATTCGTTCCACGACACAAAAACCCCCGTAATTATCAGCCTATGGAGCATCGGTTTAAATATTTTGGGCAGTTTCGGTCTCGTTTGGATTTTAAAAAACAGCAGCGTAGTTTCCGATTTTGTTTCCAGGTTTTTAAAACTGGAAGGAATTAATGATTTTTCGGTTTTGGGTCTCTCGATTGCCTTTGTAATTTCGGGAGTTTTAAATTTTTTCCTTTTGATTAAGTATTTCAATAAAAAAATTAAACCCTGGCGGCCGAAAATTATTTTGGGCTCGCTGGTTAAAATGATTCCGGCCTCTGTTTTTATGGGGATTGCCGTTTATGCTCTTTTGCGCATCTTGGATATTTTTGTCGATACGAGAACGTTTGTGGGAATTTTTATTCAGACAACCGGCGCCGCACTCGGGAGTTTAGTCGTTTATTTTGTGGCGTCCTTGTTTTTGAAATCGCCGGAAACAATGGCAATAATTAAAAAGTTTTTTAGAAAATGAAGAAAGAAAATATCCGCAATTTTGTTATTATGGCTCATATTGATCACGGTAAGTCAACTTTGGCTGACCGTTTTTTGGAAATTACAAAAACGATTGACATGAGAAAGATGCAGCCGCAGTATTTAGACAGAATGGCGATTGAAAGAGAAAGAGGGATTACCATAAAAATGCAGCCAGTGAGGATGGATTACACTTTAAATGATAAACTTTATATCTTAAACCTGATAGATACTCCTGGCCACGTTGATTTTTCTTACGAGGTTTCAAGAAGTTTAGCGGCTGTTGAAGGGGCAATTTTGCTGGTTGATGCCACTCAAGGAGTCCAGGCTCAAACTCTTTCCAATTTAGAATTTGCCAGACAACAGAATTTGACGGTTATACCGGTTATCAATAAAATTGATTTACCTATTGCCAATATCGAGCAGACAGTCAGAGAAATAGAAGAGATTTTGGGGGTTAAAAAAGAAGAAATAATTTTGATTTCAGCCAAAACCGGTGAGGGCGTGGAAAGGGTTCTGGAAAGGGTAATAGAAAAGATTCCACTCCCGAAAGATGTTACTGACGAACAATTCCGGTCGTTAATTTTTGATTCAGAATACGATGTCTACAAAGGAGTGGTGGCCTATGTCAGGGTTTTTGACGGTCAGATTAAAAAAGGGGAGAAAGTTTATTTAATGAGTTCAAAAACGCAGGTCGAAGTCTTGGAGCTGGGTTATTTTAAACCGGATTTAGTCAGCAGTAAAGAATTAAAAGCCGGCGAAATAGGTTACATTGCCACCGGGTTGAAAGATATCGAGAAATGCCGCGTTGGCGATACTATGACTGTTTATGGTTCGAAATTTAAAGTTGATAGCCTGAAAGGCTATCACGAGCCGCAGTCGGTGGTTTTTGCCAGTTTTTATCCCATCGACAGCGATGATTACGATTTATTAAAAGACGGGTTGGGAAAACTGAAATTGAATGACGCATCTTTGAATTTTACTCCCGAATCTTCGGTTGCTCTGGGTCGGGGCTTTCGTTGCGGATTTTTGGGCATGCTGCATTTGGAAATTGTTAGCGAAAGATTAAAAAGAGACTACGGTCTTGATTTGATAATTACTTCGCCGAGCGTGGTTTATAGAAAAACAGAACAGGGAATGGAAGAACCGCGGATAGAAATGGAAATCATCGCCCCCAGACAGTATCTCGGTCAAATAAATAATTTATTGGGCGGTTTTCCGGGAGAATTCAAAAGCACGAAATGGTTAACGCAGGAAAAAAT
>CAYGVF010000073.1:0-1619 GCA_964353285.1 uncultured Candidatus Saccharibacteria bacterium
CGAAAAGAAACAATATGCTCGCCCAAACATAAAATATTGGCATCCAGATGTTCGCGCGACTGCTGGGCCGATTTTTTTGTCACAATGGAAACCGCCCGAATGCCTTTTATTTTATTCGCCGCAATACACATTCCCAATCCACTGGTACAAAATAAAATCCCCTTTCCGCCCGTTTCCGTCACTTTTTTTGCCACTGCCAAAGCATAATCCGTAAAATCGTCTTCCGGTTCAAATTTGGTGTTACCCAAGTCCTGATACTCGATTTTGAGCTCGTTTAAAAATTCTTTGATTTTTTCCTTGAAACTGAATCCGCCGTGGTCGGCGCCCAAGTAAATCATGGTTTTTTAGCAATTAATTTTCCTGATTTTATTACGTGCTCGACCAAAGTCGCGGAATATCCCCATTCGTTGTCGTACCAAGCCAGAACCTTCACCAAATCGTCACCAATAACTTTGGTAAAATTCAAATCAACAATACTGGCAGTAGCAATCCCAATCAAATCAGAAGACACCAATTGCTCCTTACTCACGCCCAAAATACCTTTCCAGTGCGGCTTTCTCGCTGCATCAATTAAAATCTCGTTTATTTCCTCAACTGAAGTTTTGCGGTTGGCAACAAAAGTGATATCGGCCAAAGAAACCGTTGGCACTGGCGTTCTAATCGCGATGCCGTCAAATAAATTCTTCAGATTTTTAACCACCTTGGTCACGGTAATCGCCGCTCCGGTTGTCGAAGGCACTAAATTGATTGCTCCGGCTCTTCCCCTTCTCCAGTCCTTCGCATCCGGACCATCGACTATTTTTTGCGTGGCAGTGTAAGCATGGGTAGTATTTAATATTGCCTTTTTAATCCCCGGTCTTTCGGATAAAACCGCTACAACCGGCGCCACGGCATTGGTCGTACAAGAACCATTGGAAGTAATTCTTACTTTAGGCATGTCTTTCTCGTTTATTCCCAATAAAACCGTAGCTCCCAATTTCATGCTTTCGTCATCGTCTCTTGCCGGCGCAGTAATCACCACTCTTTTTGCCCCGGCTTTCAAGTGACCGCTCGCCGATTCAAATGTTTCAAAAAATCCGGTTGATTCAACCACCACATCAACGCCCAATTTGGCCCAAGGTAACTTGCTCGGATCTTTTTCCTGTAAAAAATCAATTCTGTCATTATCGACAACCAATTTTCTGCTTTTAACATCGGTTAAAACTTTATGGTTATAATCCCGGTAAACGCTGTCGTATTTTAAAAGATAGGCCAGATTTTCCAAATCGCCCAAATCATTTATCGCCACGACCCTTAATTCGTGACGTTCATTGGCTAATCTAAAAAATGTCCTACCGATCCTGCCAAAACCATTAATTGCTACTTTAATAAACATATTTTTTTACCCTGTTAAATACCCCGTCCCTGCGGGGTCCCGCTTCGCGGGATTTAACAGGGTGAAGTTAATTATTAACAATTTAATTATATCACTTTTTATTTAAATAATTTAGGGCGCCGAGCGCAGCGATGGCGCCCTCGGCACAAGCGGTAATAATCTGCCGGAAATTATTCGAACCCGTGGTAATATCTCCGGCGGCAAAAATTCCGGAAATATTTGTCGATTGGTCTTTTTCCGTTTT
>CAYGVF010000074.1:0-3771 GCA_964353285.1 uncultured Candidatus Saccharibacteria bacterium
TTTTGCCAAGTTTCCGGTATAAACTTCTTTAACCCCGTAACGACTGATAGCGAAAGCTTGAGATAATTTTCTAATCTTAGAGATTATCAGACGCCGAACTCCTTGATACAAAGTATCAAGGATGGTGGTATAGTCTATACCATTGGTAACAATGGATAAATTACGAATTATTCGTAAATAATATGCGTGAGACAGGTTGGACTCTATCTACCGTAGGCGCAGATACTTGAGTGATCTCATCCCTAGTACGAGAGGACCGGGATGAACGAACCTCTGGTGTATCAGCTGTCGAGCCATCGGCACTGCTGAGTAGCTATGTTCGGCAGAGATAAGCGCTGAAAGCATATAAGCGCGAAACTCTTCACAAGATTAGGTATCATAGATTGGTCGAAGACTACGACCTCAATAGGCTTTAGGTGTAAGTCCCGTAAGGGATGTAGCCAAGAAGTACTAATAAATCATTTAGCCTGTTTATTAACTAACAATTCGTGGATATTAAGAATTATGGTCATTATAAGGGAGTCATACCGGGGATGCTCCACCCGTTCCCATTCCGAACACGGAAGTGAAATTCCCCTAGGGTCGATGGTAGTGCATTAGCGCGAGAGTAGATCGCTCCCTTATAATGACCGTAATAAAAAACGTCCCGCATGCGCGGGGCGTTTTTCTTTTGGATAGAATTTGTTATAATGGAATCATGAGTCATTATTTCAGAAAACAACTTTCCATTTTAATTGTTTTTTTAACCATTCTTTTAGCAATTGGCTTGGGGATTTATTTTTTGATTATCCCGCAAGGCGCCACTTGTTATGATGGAGCGCAAAACCAAGGAGAGGAAGGGATTGATTGCGGCGGTCCCTGCGGTCCTTGTCCAAAACCCAGGCCGATAAAAATAATTTCTGAAGATTTCATCCCCACTGAAGGAAACAATTTTGATTTGGTGGCTAAGGTAGAAAACTCCAACAGGAACTGGGGAGCGGAATTGTTGGATTACAAGTTTAATCTTTATAGCAACGGTCAATTGATCGGTTCGAAGCAGGGGAATACTTATGTTTTGCCCGACGAGACAAAATATATCGTGGAACAGAAGTTTTTTTCCGAAGACGAAATAACCAGCATCAGCCTTGAGTTGAGCAATACGATTTGGCAGAATTTAAAAGATTTCAGCGAGCTGCAGTTGAGAGTAAGAAATGCCGGATACGAGCAAATTGACGGCAAATTGCGATTGACGGGAAATGTAGAAAATAAAAGCAGTTACAATTTAGATACGGTAGAAATACTCGGTTTATTATTTGACGAAAATCAAAATATTATTGCGGCGGGGAAAACCACCGTAAATACTTTTTTAATGACCGAGACACGTTCTTTTGTGATCGAATGGCCTTATCAGATAGAGAAAGAAATTCATAGTTTCGAGGTTAAAGTTTATACCGATGTTTTTGAGGATGACAATTTTATGAAAGTCCATGCCACCCCCGAAAGATTTAGAGAATACTAAATATGTTTTTCTATATTCTTAAAAAACTGGATTGGGTGTTGCTGGTGAGTGTTTTGCTTTTATGTGGAGTCGGCTTGTTGTCGATTTCCAGCACAGTTTATACTCCGAATGCCAAATATTTTTACAAACAACTGATTTTCGTCATCGTTGGTTTTATTGTAATGATTGGTTTTGCGGTTCTGGATTATCGGGTTTTTCGCAATCACCCGATTTTTTTATTGATTATTTATATTTTAAGTATTTTACTTCTGGCCGCGGTTTTGGTTTTTGGAAAACAGGTGAGAGGAGCAACCAGCTGGTTTCGTTTCGGTCCTTTAAATTTTGAGCCCGTAGAATTGGCTAAATTCGTGATTATTTTGATTTTGGCTGAATATTTTTCTTTGCGTCATATCGAACTTTACCGCATCCGCCACATTATTATTTCCGGTCTTTATATGTTGATTCCGGTCGGATTAGTTTTCTTCCAGCCGGATTTGGGCTCGGCTATGGTCTTGGTATTTTTGTGGTTGGGAGTAATGATAGTCGCCGGAATCAAGTTGAGGCAGCTTCTGGTTTTATTTTTAATTGGGACAATAATTTTTGCCATTGCCTGGTTTGTAATCTTAAAACCATATCAAAAAGACAGGGTAATCAGTTTTATTGATCCTTATCTTGATCCCTTGGGTTCCGGTTATCATCGTATTCAATCGGTGATTGCCGTGGGTTCGGGACATATTTTCGGCAGAGGACTGGGACACGGTCCGCAAAGCCAATTGAATTTTTTGCCCGACCGATACACTGATTTTATCTTTGCCTCGATCGGCGAGGAAATGGGATTTGTGGGGGTGGTTTTGATTTTTGTTTTTTACTTTCTGCTGTTTTTTCGGATAATAAAAATAGCCATAAGCGCGACCAATAATTTTTCCCGTCTTTTTTGTGTGGGCGCGGGGATTGTTTTGATTTTTCACGTCGCCGTGAATATCGGTATGAATTTGGGAATTTTTCCCATTGCCGGAATCTCCTTGCCATTTATTTCCTATGGCGGGAGTAATTTATTGATTAATTTTATCACGCTCGGGATTGTGCAGAGTATTGCCATACGCAGTAAATAAAATTGACAAAAATTTGCTTTGGAGCTATTTTAAGAGAAAGGAGGGAAAATGGAAAATTTAAAAGAATTCCTAAAAAACGTTCTTTCTTTCACGAAAACAATCAACCCCGCTTGCCACCCGCGAGTGGCTTTCAGCAGCAATGATGAGACAAAGAAGAAATTAGTCGTATTGGAAATCCTGAAATTGGCTCAATCCAATATTCAGGAAATCGTGGATTATCTTTCAGATTTGGTCGGGAAAATTCCCTGGGCGGAAAACGTCAGTTTCAATTTTCATTTCAGCTGTCCGCCAGCAGAGATTGCCGCTTGTTTCGATTGTTACATTAATCGTTTTTCAGAAATCAGGTTGCGTTCGGGCGAAGCCATAAAAGAAGGCATCAGCTACGGGGTTGAGGAATTTTTATTGTAGGATTAATTCGGGGCTTGGTATCCACCAGCCCCGTTTTTATTCTACTGTTGACAGGTTTTTATTAAGGGCGTAGGATAAAGAAAAATTAAAAAAGCCCGCCTACGCATAAAGCTTTGGCAGGGCAAGGAGGAAAAAATGAAAATATTTTTAATTGAGGTGCCCGATCTGATAACAATCGTACCTCATCGTCGTAAATTGGCAGAGAAACAGGTCGCTACCGCACAAAGGATTAAAGATGCTTTAAGTTGGCGTGATGATTACGATGACCCTGAATTGGGCTTTGAAGAAAAGGGGAAAATTGTAGTGACAGAACTACAAGAAAAACCGAAGCACTTTAAAAGAGCAGTTACATCCGAATAAAGAAAGATCAAAAAAGTCAGTGACTGAACATCCTCATCGGAGACCGAACCCGGTCTCCGATTTTTTATTTGCCCAAAATAAAATTTTTTGTTAAACTGAATTTATTATGCAATTGATTTTTAAAGTGAAAAAAGCGAAAGAACACGGACGATCACCGATCGAGATTATTTTGAATAGAAGAAAGAAGACCAGTAAAGCAATTACGGAAAATACCGATGAATTACTGCAAACGCTTGACAAGTTATTAAAAAGGAATAAAATAGAATTAGAATCCTTGAATGATATTAAGGTGGAGATTGAAAAAGGGGCAGGGCTTACATCTACAAGAATTGTTTCATCAATTGTAAAAGCCCTCAGCCTTGATCTCTAAATAATACTTTTTTGACTGACAGATTTAGGTAAAAAAAAATAGAA
>CAYGVF010000075.1:0-6498 GCA_964353285.1 uncultured Candidatus Saccharibacteria bacterium
ATTTAATTAATTTTTGCTACCTTTTACTTATTTCTTGTTTCCTGATTGTAATTTTTGTTTATGATTTAAAATATTGTTTGGTTTCCGACAAGATAATTTATCCCGCAATCATTATCGCCTTGGTTTACGATATTTATTTGGCAACCGTTACCAGTCAGATTTCGGTGTTCACCACTTCTTTGATTGCCGCGGTTATTCTTGGCGGATTTTTTCTTTTTTTGGTTTTGGCTTCCAAAGAAAAATGGATGGGAATGGGTGACGTTAAAATAGGATTTTTGCTCGGTTTGTTTTTCGGTCCTTTCCAGCTTTTTGCAACCATTTTTCTGGCTTTTTTAATCGGAGCCGTTATTTCAATTTTTCTAATAATCTTTAAAAAGAAAACCTTAAAATCAGAAATTCCCTTTGGTCCGTTTTTGACTGGTGCGAGTTTCATCATTATCTTCTGGGGAAATTATTTAATCGGTTGGTATTTTAATGTTTTTTTGGCCGGATTATGAAGTTTTTTGGATTAAAGAAAAAAACGAAATCTGCCCCGCATCTTTTTAAGGGAAGTGCGGGGTTTACCCTAATTGAGATGCTGGTGGCTGTTTTTGTTATCGGAATGCTTTCTTCGATAATGATAATTAATTTGCGCAAAAACGAAAAAAGATACGAGCTTCAAATCGGAGCCCAAAAAGTTGTTCAAGGCATTAGAAAAGCCCAAGAAATGGCTTTAAGCGGAACCAGGTCCTCGGTGTCGGATGAGATTTATAATTACGGGATATATTTTTATACTGGAGATAGAAATTTTTACACAATTTTTGCCGATCCCTGGAATTTTTATCTGAGAGTTGGTTCTAACGATATAGAAACAACTCTTATTGGAACCAATACAGAGATAGATTCTCTTTACACGACCTCCATTTTTGGTTTAAGACCCAGGTCTCGTCTTCACATAAATTTTTCCTTGCCCGACGGTTTTACCACAATAAGAGATGATTGGCTTATTATAGATTGTTCTCAGGCGATTATTAGGATTAGAAAAAAGAGTGGAACTTGTCCCGCAGATTGTAAGGATATCGTAGTAGAGAAAACGGGGCGGATAAGAATACAATAAAGATATGAATAAAAAATCTTACAGCAAAGCCTTTAGTTTAATGGAAATAATCATTGTTATGGGCGTAATTGTTACGTTTTTAACCGGAGCAATTACCTTAATTTCTTACGGTGTTTCGGGTATTAGATTGGGAAAGTCGAAAATCACAGCCATGGCTTTGGCTCAAGAAGGGTTGGAAATCGTGAGGAATATCAGGGACAATAATTGGCTAAGCAATAAAAGAGCATCAAACAATTGGCGAGACGGGTTGAACAGCGGATATTACAGGGCTCAATATGATAAAACAAATCTCATTTCTGCCAGCAATGACAAGCTTAGTTTGGACGGCAACGGATTTTATTATTATCAAGATCAAGGCTCCAGGGCAAATAGTATTATCACTCCGTTTAAAAGAGATATAAATATAGAATATTTTCCCGGAGACGACACTCAAATTAAGGTAACTTCTAACGTAGCCTGGGAAGAACAAGGGAGAACCAATACAATTAGCGTAGAAACAAGATTATATAACTGGCTTGAACCAGATGAGTAGAATATGAAGAATTTATTCAAAACAAAAAATAAAGGCTTTAGTATGATTGAGCTTATCGTAGCTATAGCCATATTCAGCATAGTCATTACCATAGTCTTGGGTTTGTTTATCAGTGCTTTGAGAGGTTACCGGAAAACTCTTGCTTTGCAGAATATTGAGGAGAACGTCAGGTTTTTATCGGATTTTATGACCAAAGAATTAAGGATGGTTAGAAGTATAGATAGCCCCAATAGTCCGGAAGGCGGTTGGTCTAACAGCTTAGCCATAACGCGATCAGACGGCACGAGCGTAACTTATAATTTCGATGCCGCAAACAATAATCTTACCAGAGGTGGTGTTGCAATTAATTCGGACGAAGTAAAAGTAACCGGAAAATTTTATATTTCCGGCATCGGAGACAATAACCTAGAGCCGAAATTAACAGTGGTATTAAAGGTTGAAAACAAGGCAGTCAAACCGGAAGAAAATGCGATAATTAATCTTCAGGTTACTCTTTCGCCAAGAAATATTGAGCCAATAGAATTATAAAAATATGGAAAAAAACAGACAAAAAGGCGTTTCTCTCCTTATCACTTTATTGGTAATGTCTGCGCTTTTATCTATTGCCATTGGTCTTTCGGGCTTAAGTATAGGAGAAATACAGTTAGCCAGAGAATCGCCTTCTTCGTTGGTTGCTTTTTATGCCGCCGAATCAGGAGTTGAATGGGCAATGTATCAGGATCGGGCCAATGGTATGGCTTCGCAGAGTTATTCTGATTATAATTTTTGCCTAAATCCATCTGTCGGAATTTGTTATAGTGTAACCGCTTCGGGAACAAGTCCAACCAGATCGATTCAATCAAAAGGGTCTTTTAGAAATACAGTCAGATCAATCGAATCCACTTATTAATTCTGTCACTTTTTAATATTTTATTCGTTATAAACAGTATGAAATCATTTCGTATTTATAATCCAAGTTTAAAACTTAAAAAGCCAGATTTTTCTAATTTCAAGAAATATGCGGGCCTTTTAAAAAAGCCAGTATTTTTGGTTGCAATTTTTGCTTTTGTTTTCGGTTTAATCGGCGGGTTAATCCCTTCGGTTTATTTCGGGCATCAATTGTACAAGGGATTCATTGCGAAAACCGAAGAAGAACAGATGCGCGTCCCGGAAACAGTACCCCAGGTAGTTAAGGATGCCTCGCCAGCGGTGGTGAGCATTATTATCAGTAAATACGTGCCGGTTTACGAGCAGGGTTATTATAATCCTTTTGGCGAAAACAGCCCGTTTGACATTCGCATCCCGATACTCAAACAGAAGGGCACAAAATTGCAGGAAGTTGGTGGAGGAACGGGTTTTATTGTTTCGTCCGATGGTTTAATCGCGACCAATAAACACGTGGTTTTGGATGACGAAGCAGAATACACGGTTTTGACCAATAACGGGGAAAAATATTCAGCCACGGTTGTGGATAGAGATCCGCTTCAGGATATTGCCATTATTAAAATAGATGCCAGTAATCTGCCGATAGTAAAATTGGGCAATTCCGACAATCTGGAAATCGGTCAGACGGTTATTGCGATTGGCAATGCCTTGGGTGAATTCAGAAATACCGTAAGCTCGGGAATAATTTCCGGACTTTTACGTACAATAACTGCCGGCGGCGGCGGAATGAGTGAACAGCTGGAAGACATAATTCAAACCGATGCCGCGATAAATCCCGGTAATTCCGGGGGTCCGCTTTTGAATCTTTACGGCGAAGTTATCGGTATGAATACTGCCGTAGTTCAGGGAGCGGAAAATATCGGTTTTGCCGTTCCGATAAATAAAGTGACAAGGGATATTATGGATATCAAGACGAAAGGCAAGATTATTTATGCGTTCTTGGGAGTAAGATATGTTTTGGTTACCAAAGCGATTGCCGAAAGCAACAAATTGCCCGTTGATTACGGTGCCTTGATTACCAGAGGCGATAATAAAAACGAACCCGCGATTGCACCCAACAGTGCAGCGAATAAAGCTGGTTTAAAAGAAGGAGACATCATTTTGGAGCTTAACAGAGTCAGAATTGACGAGAACAATCCTTTAGCCAAAATAATTTCCAAATACAGGCCGGGTGATACGGTAAATTTGAAGATTTTGAGAGACGGGAAAGAAATAATGGTGACCGTAGAATTAAGTGAGATGAAATAATAATAAAAACCAGCTAAATTTTCTTAAGCACGAAGTCGCCGTATATTGATTAAATAATGTATTTACCCGGGCGCTTCTGTTGCTCGCCGAGCCAATATTATTTGGCTTTTTTTATTTCGTCCTTACAAGGCTCGGCTGCGCAACGCTACGAAAACTTGGCTGGTTTTTTAAAGATTTTTGAATATGATTTGACCGAGGTTTTTATTTTGATTAAAATTAAGTATTGGCAATGAATTTTATGACAAAAAATAAATTTACAAGAATCAAAAAACGAGATGGGAGGATAGTTGATTTTGACCAGGAGAAAATTACCGACGCCACTTTCAAAGCTTTAACCGCCACCAATAAAGGGGGTCGTCGTGCTGCCGAACGACTTTCCGATAAGGTGGTTCTTTTATTAAATAAAAGATTTAAAAAAGATCACATTCCATTGGTTGAAGAAATCCAGGATTTAGTGGAAGAGGTTTTAATTCTTGGGGGCTATGCCGATACTGCCCGTGCTTACATTCTTTATCGGGAACAAAGAAGAAGAATCAGGGAAATCCAAATCGCCGCGGACGAAAGTCTTAAGATGATCAGTAATTATATAGAGGAACTTGATTGGCAGGTGAACGAGAACAGCAATATGACCTACTCTTTGCAGGGGCTTCACGATTATGTTTCGGTTTTTGTGACCAAAAATTATTGGTTAAATAAGATCTACCCCAAGGAAATAAGAGAAGCAGCTGAGTCAGGGGATTTTCATATTCATGATTTGGGCTATCTCGCTACTTATTGTTGTGGCTGGGATTTGACCGATTTGCTTTTGAAAGGATTTAGGGGCGTAAGAGGAAAAGTAGAAACAACGCCAGCCAAACATTTTCGTGTTGCCTTGCATCAGGTAGTTAATTTTTTCTACACTCTTCAGGGAGAAACTGCCGGAGCCGAAGCATTGTCTAATTTCGACACTTTATTGGCTCCTTTTATCAGGCATGATAATTTTGATTACAAAGAAGTAAAACAGGCAATGCAGGAATTTATATTTGGTTGCAATGTCCCTACGCGCGTAGGATTTCAAACGCCTTTTACCAATATCACTATGGATTTAGTGGTGCCGGAAAATTTGCGGGAAGTGCCGGTAATTATCGGCGGTAAGGCACAGAAAGAAACTTACAAAGAATTCCAGCCGGAAATGGATATGCTTAACCAGGCTTTTGCCGAAGTGATGAGCGAGGGCGATGCCGCGGGCCGGGTTTTTACCTTTCCCATTCCGACATACAATATTACCAAGAATTTTAATTGGGACAATCCGGTTTTGAAACCGGTCTGGGAAATGACCGCCAAATACGGCATTCCTTATTTTGCCAATTACATCAACAGCGAGATGAAACCCGAAGATGCCCGAAGCATGTGCTGCCGTTTGAGATTGGATAATCGGGAACTTTACAAACGCGGCGGAGGATTGTTCGGCGCCTCGCCTCTGACCGGTTCAATCGGCGTGGTGACGATTAATATGCCGAGAATCGGTTATCTTTCCAAAACCAAAAAAGAATTTTTGAACCGCTTGAGTCAATTGATGGATTTGGCCAAAGAATCCTTGGAAATAAAAAGGAAAACCATCGAGACATTTACGGAAAAAGGTCTTTATCCTTATGCCAAATTTTATTTGGACGGCGTAAAAAGAATGCGCGGCAGTTATTGGGGAAATCATTTTTCCACCATCGGCTTGATTGGCATGAACGAAGCACTTTTGAATTTTATGGACAAGAATATCGCTACTCGGGAAGGAAGAAAATTTGCTCTGGAAGTTTTGGATTATATGCGTGAGAGATTGGTGATATATCAGGAATCAACGGGCAATATGTATAATTTGGAAGCCACGCCCGGAGAGGGGACGTCTTACCGTTTGGCGCGAATGGATAAAAGCCAATATCCGGATATAATTACCGCCGGCGACGGCGAGCCGTATTATACCAATTCCACTCAACTGCCGGTAAATTATACCGCTGATTTGTTCGAGGCATTGAAACTTCAGGAGGATATCCAGACCCGATACACCGGAGGAACGGTGCTCCACGGCTTTTTGGGAGAGAGAATTTCCAATCCCGAGACGGTGAAAAGTTTGATTAAAAAAGTTTTTTCCAAATTTCATCTTCCGTATTTTACGGTTACCCCGACTTTCAGCATTTGTCCGACCCACGGCTATATCAACGGTGAACACTTTATTTGTCCGAAATGCACGATTGAACAGCCGTGCGAGGTTTATTCACGCATCGTGGGTTATTTGCGGCCGATTCAGCAATGGAATAAAGGCAAACAGCAGGAATTCAAAGACAGGTTAGAATTTAAAGTGAAAAAATGATTTATGAAAATCGGCGGCTTGCAAAAGCTGACTTTAATCGATTATCCAGGCAAGGTTGCAGCCACGGTTTTTTTAATCGGCTGCGATTTTAAATGTCCTTTTTGCCAAAATCCGGAATTGGTGGATTTTGAGGAAATAAAAAAACAATCCCAAATCGAAGAAAGGGATTTTTTTAATTTTTTGGACCAAAGAAAAGATTTTTTGGAAGGAGTTTGTATTACTGGCGGCGAACCGACAATCCAATTGGATTTGATTGATTTTATTAAAAAAATCAAACAAAAAGGATTTTTGATAAAATTGGATACCAATGGTTCAAAGCCGGAAGTGTTGAGCAAATTAGTTAATGAGCATTTATTG
>CAYGVF010000076.1:0-9754 GCA_964353285.1 uncultured Candidatus Saccharibacteria bacterium
ATCATTGAAAACGTAATTAATCATCGGTCAAAAGTAGCTCAACAAATCAAAGAATAAAAATGTTCATCGCTGATTTATTACAAGAAACTTATTCTGCTGTTTTAGCCAATAAATTAAGGTCGGGCCTGACGATTTTGGGTATTGTTATCGGTATTGGCTCTGTGATTGCTATGATTTCAATTGGACAGGGAGCGGCCGGCTCAATTGAAGCCAATATTCAGGCAATGGGTTCAAATTTAATTACCGTAAGTCCGGGATTTCAAAGAATAGTAGGCCAACTGGTAATGGCCGGCAGGGGGAGTGCCCAAATTCTTACACTTGAAGACGCCGAAATAATTATCCAAGAAGTTCCTGGTGTTCAGGCTGTCGCCCCGGAACTTTCCGGCCGTTATCAAATTATTGCCAAAGGAACTAATACCAACGCTCAGGTTGTTGGGACTAATTCTTCTTATCCTGGCGTGAGAAATTTAGAAATTGCTTTGGGTTCGTTTATTTCTGACCGCGATATCCAATCATTCTCAAAGGTGGCGGTCTTGGGAGCAGTAACTCGCGATGATTTATTTGGCGAGGACGCCAACCCGATAGGCGAGATAATCAGGATTAACAATATTAACTTTAGAGTTATTGGAGTAACCCAATACAAGGGCGGTACTACTTTTGGCAGCCAGGATGATATGATTTTTGTTCCTCTTTCCACTGCTCAGCGTTTTCTTGTTGGCAATGATTACGTATCCACGATCAGCGTTCAAGCAATTAATCAATCTTCCATGGCCGCTGTTCAGCAGGAGATTACCGCTCTTTTATTGCAACGGCACAACATTGTCAATCCCCAGCTTGCCGATTTTCAGGTAATGAATCAAGCGGATATTGTGGCTACCGCTTCTTCAATCACCAATACTTTTACGGTTCTTCTGGCTGCCATTGCCGGTATTTCTCTGATTGTCGGCGGAATCGGGATTATGAATATGATGCTGACGACGGTAACGGAACGAACGCGTGAAATCGGATTGCGTAAAGCAATCGGCGCCAAGAAAAAAGACATCAGCACACAATTTCTCACCGAGTCCGTGATGCTTACTTTTTTCAGCGGAATACTGGGAGTAATTTTGGGTTGGGTTCTTTCCCTTGTTATTTCAAAATTCGGCAATATCAACACTTCAATTTCGCTATTCTCAATCTTGTTGGCTTTTGGCGTATCGGCCGCAATCGGGATTATTTTTGGCTATTATCCTGCGCGTCGTGCTGCATCGCTGAATCCCATTGAAGCATTACGTTATGAATAATAATTAAAAATTAAAAAAATTATGAAAAAGATTTTACCAATCATTATCATCGTAATTATTGTTGCAGCAGGCGCGTTTTTTGCGGGCATGAAATACGGGCAAAGCAAAGGTTCGAACCTTTCACGGGGGAACTTCGAAAATTTTGCCAATATGTCGCCGGAAGAGAGACAACAAAGAATGCAACAGATGGGTGCAAATGTTGGCGGAATGCGCGGCGGAAATCGCGGAGACGGATTTGCGAGCGGAGAAATTCTTTCCAAAGACGATAAAAGTATTATTGTTCAACTTCCTGACGGTGGTTCAAAAATTGTCTTTTTTTCGGACACGACCGAAGTTGGAAAATTCGTGGACGGAACTCCGACGGATTTTGAAGTCGGCAAAACTGTCATGGTTAATGGTACGACAAATCAGGACGGCAGCATTACTGCCCAGTCGATTCAGCTGAGACCAGCGTCGATTAATCAATAATCTTTGAATTTTGTGAATAATAAATTTTTGCAAAATAAAACTATTTTGCTGATTTTTCTGGTTTTGATATTGATTGTTTTTGGCGTAACGATGATTTCACGAGACGGGAAGCAAAGTCAAAAGGCGGGAAATCAAACAAACAATCCGCCGGCGCAAAATTCAACTCCGGAAATTGTCAAAGCGAATAACGATTCTCAAAAATTGGTTCCACCCATAGATAATTGGTCTGAACGAATAACCAAGAAACCTTTCGGGATATATATTACGCCAAAAAATTCTCCGATTAGTCCGGAGCGTTTTACTGGCTATCATACTGGAGTTGATTTTGAAGTATTTTCGAATGAGCAAAACACGGATGTTCAGATCTTTGCCGTTTGCGAGGGTCCGTTGGTTGTAAAGAAATACGCATCCGGTTACGGAGGAGTGGCGGTACAGCAATGTAAATTAGACAATCAAGACATTATTGTTGTCTATGGCCATTTAAAGCTTTCGAGTGTTGATGCGAACATTGGTCAGCAGTTGTCGGCAGGAGAGAGAATAGGTATTTTGGGTAAGGGGTTCAGCACAGAAACCGACAACGAAAGAAAACATCTTCATCTAAGCATTCATAAGGGGAAATTGGTTGATATTCGGGGTTATGTTCAAACGTCCGAAGAACTTAACGATTGGATAGATATTACCAAGGTATTGACAGGGATTAATTAATCTGCTATATATTAAATGTCCTGAATGGGACGTTATTTTTTTAAATTCTAAATCTAAGGAGGGATAGTGAAAAGAACGGTTAGGATTTGTTTTCTCGTCTCGGCGGGGCTTTTGGCTCTTTTGAGTGTTTTTGGACTCGGCCACATCAGAGGCAAGTCTCATTTCAGAAACTCGTTCAAAAAGAAAAAGCGTGTCTTGGAAACCGTCGAGTGACTAAAACGGCACGAATTCGGAAGGCCGGATTCGTGCCTCTTTTTTTTGTGATATAATATATAACATAGATAATGGAACAACTTATCGAAAACCTAATTCAAGAAGGACATTTGAAAACACCCTTGATTATCGAAGCTTTCAAAAGGATAAACAGAGCAGATTTTGTGGTAGATGAATTAAAAGAAGAAGCGGATATTAACGCGCCCTTGCCGATTGGCTATGGTCAGACAATTTCCCAACCTTTAACCGTGGCTTTTATGTTGGAATTGCTTCAACCTCAGCCCGGCGATAAGGTTTTGGATATCGGTGCCGGCTCGGGTTGGCAAACCGCTTTATTGGCATATTGCGTGGCAAGTTCGCCATCTGGCGGAGGTCAGGTTTTTGCCATGGAGCTTATTGAGGAACTAGCGAAATTCGGCAAGAAAAATGTCGGGAAATATAATTTTATAAATAAAGGAATTGTGAAATTTATTCATGCCGATGGAAGCAGGGGATTAAAGTGGGCAGCGCCTTTCGACAAGATTATTGTTGCAGCCTCGGCCAGAAAATTGCCGGAAGAATGGAAAAAGCAGTTAAAGGTTGGTGGCAGATTGGTAGCGCCGGTCAAAGAAAGTATTTGGTTGATAATCAGAAAATCAGAAACAGAATTTGACGAGGTCGAGTTTCCGGGATTTGTTTTTGTGCCGTTAATTGAAACCTGAAATGTTAAAAATATTCAAAAATCGAAAAATTCTATTGATTTTTATCGCTATTTTGATTGCGGTAATTGTTTTAGAATTCATTGAACCGAAATGCGAAGATCAGGAAAAAGCAATAAAAATAGAAAAAGGTTGGGGATCAACCGAAGTGGCGGATCAGTTAAAAACCGAGCACTTGATTAAGAGTAAATGGCTTTTTATCTTTTATACATGGATAAGAGGATATAGTAGTCGGCTTCAGGCGGGCGAATATTTATTAAATACCAACATGAATATTCCCAAGATTTCAAAGATATTGGTTCAAGGGCAAACAAGCCCGAACTGGGTTAAAATAACCATTCCCGAGGGTTGGACCAATAAACAAACCGAGGAAAGATTGATTGGTGCCGGCGTTTTAAAACAAGGCGATAAATTACCCAGAGATCAGGAGGGATTTTTGTTTCCCGATACTTATTATTTTTACAAGAATCTGACAGTGGAGCAGGTGGTTAAGAAAATGAGAGATAATTTTGATAATAAAATAACTGACGAAATAGAAAAATCTTTGGTTCTTCAGGGAAGCAGTATTTACGATATTTTGATTATGGCCTCGATATTGGAAAAAGAGGTGGTCAGTGATGAAGACAGGGCGATTGTTTCGGGAATTTTCTGGAAAAGAATCGAAAACAGTTATCCTTTGGAATCTTGCGCCACGATTGCCTATATTTTGGGGGTGGAGAAAAAACAGTATTCCTATGAAGACACGCGTGTAAAATCGCCGTATAATACTTACATTAATTCTGGCTTGCCGCCGACTCCGATTAATAATCCGGGACTTTCCGCGATTAAAGCCGCGCTTTATCCCAAACAAACCGATTATAATTTTTTCCTTAGTGCTCCCGATGGCAGAACGATTTATGCAAGAACTCTAGAAGAACACAACGCCAATAAAACGAAATACTTGAAGTAGGCTTGAGCATTCATCTTTTTAAAGGTGAAGGCTTGACAGATAAATTTTTATCGATTATTATCAATTATATCTACAGACAGCAGGTTTGTTCCGCAACTGCGGAGCAAGTAAATCCTGCCGAGGATAAATTAAGGCTTAGAAAAGTCTGTGGATTACATCACAGACATTTTTATTTATAGGAATATGTTGACCAAAACCCAAAAGAAAAAAATTATTGATGAATTGGCTGACAAAATTAAACGTCAGAAAAGTTTGGTTTTTACCGACGTTAGTGGAGTTAATGTCGGTGAAATACAAAAATTAAGGCGAGGTTTAAGGCAAGCAGGGATTGAATACAAAGTAGCTAAAAAAACCTTGATTAATTTAGCCTTAAAAGAGGCCAAACAAGAAATCGATATTTCTCGATTAGTCGGTTCTTTGGGCTTGGCTTTTTCTTACGAAGACCCGATTTTTCCAGCTAAAATAATTTTTAAGTTTGCCAAAGAGCATAAAAATTTAAAGGTTTTGGGCGGAATAATGGAAAATAGATTTTTAACTTTTGAAGAGGTTGAAGCTATGTCCAAGATTCTTTCCAGAGAAGAGCTTTTGGCAAAATTAGTTTGGTCGATCAAGGGTCCGATTTCTGGCTTTGTAAATGTATTAGCCGGAAATATCAGAAACTTAATTGGCGTATTAAACGCGATTAAAGGTTCACCCCGTTAAATAATAATTAAAATCAATAATAATATGACCGAGGAAAAAAAGGAAGTAAAAGTGCCGGAAAAATTCAAGAAGCTGGTTGAGGAAATCGAAACAATGAGCGTAATGGATTTGGCGGAACTGGTAAAGACTTTGGAAGATAAATTCGGCGTGTCTCCGATGGCGGCCGTCGCTGCCGCTCCGGCCTCTGGTACTGGTGCCGAAGCCGTGAAGGAAGAGAAAACCAGTTTTAATGTCGAATTGAAAAGTGGTGGCGATCAGAAAATTCAGGTTATCAAGGTACTTCGAGAAGTTACTGGGTTAGGGTTGAAAGAGGCCAAAGACATGGTTGACAGCGCGCCAAAAACGGTGAAAGAGAACGTGAAAAAAGAGGAAGCCGAGGAACTGAAAAAGAAATTAGAAGCAGCCGGCGCCACTGTTGAGTTAAAATAAATTTTTCTTGTAATAAAAAATACTGAAGAGGATTTACTTCAGTATTTTTTATTATTTGCGAATCAAAATTGTTTATAGATTGATTTTATAGACCTTTGAACCATTCAGCACATAAATCGTTTCTTCGCCGGAGTCTACCCAAAAATCTTTTAGAGAGTCGAACTTTTCCGACATATATTGGATATTTAAATCATCATTTTTATTTTGGATTACAATTCTTTTGTTTGCCGGATCCAAAATATAAATTTTTTTAGTTTGGTCCGTGGTGAAAAGTTGTCCTTCGCCGTTTAAAATCGGGTTTATTTTCAATTTGATCTCTCGAACTCGTTTGCCTTGCGCGTATTCAAAAATTACTCCGTCAGATTTTAAAATATAAACACTTCCGTCAACGGCTATTGATTGAGCATTGGTTAAATCTTGTTTAAAGTTTTCCTTAAGCCAATCCTCGCCATTATAGGTGCTTTCTTGGAGATTATATTTTAAAATACTTAATTTTTCCGTGTTCAGAAAAAATAAACTGTTTTCATAGCCTGCCATGTCTTTTATATCGAGGGTGTTTTCCAGACTTGGTCTTAAAAGATGAGTGTTGTAATTATCATTTTTGCTGTAAATATAAATTTTTTCCGGACTGGAAAGAAGAACCAGGGAATCGTCTTCAACCGTTCCCAGTTTAAAGGTTTCTTTGGATGACAGAAAAACAAGAACATGGTTATTTATATCGTCGAGGTTAATTTTATAAAGAAAGCCGGAATTGAGTTCATACGAATAAAGAAAATTTCCCAATTTAAGAATTCCCTGAGGAGCAAAGGTAAAGCTATTTTTGGACAAGTCGGCGATTTCTTCTGGCTCATCGATATTGATGACATTATTTATACTGTTTTGTTGATTTTCTAATTTTTTTTGAATAGTTTCTACCCTGAAAGACGGATTTTCTTTTACTCTTTCCGGTAGTTTTTCCAGGATGGAAGATGCGGTAAGTATAAAATTATCGGCTTTTCTCAAAAGGGACTGGGCTTTATTTTGTTCTTGGTAGGCCAGAGCCAGATTGGTTTTGAGCAATATTCCGTTTGTTCTTTTGATTAAATTGTTTACCTGGCTTATCTTGATTTCATAATATATTTTTTGAGCAAGATAGGGGGACAATAAAAAAAACAAAATTAGGAAAAGCGCCAACAGATAGTTATGGGTATGAAAATTAAGAAAAGAATTTATTGGCTTAGAAAGTTTCGATGTTGGAGAAATTTTACTCTTCAGCGCCTTATTAAGTCTGGCGGAATGAGGATTTAAAATCTTCTCTAAATCCAAAGCAATAATTTCGAGTTTTTCTTCTTGCTTTTCTGGTTTTTTTTCTTTTATCGGCGTCTTGCTTTTTGCTTCCAGAAAAAGACAGGCAAGATATTTGATTTGGGCATCTTTGTTTTTGTTCTGATTTTCTAGGTGTTTTTTAATGAATTCGTAAATCTCCTCGGTTGATGCAGGAGATAAAAGTTCTTTGATTTTTTGTACCGAAGCAATTTCTAGAATATCCGTAGTGGAAATCATCAGCTTGTCATCTTCTTCCAGTATTCCGCTGGCGATATTGGAGAAGGTTTTCGTAGTTTGATTGTTTTGGGAGGGGGGAACGAATTTTTTACTGATATTACTTATTGTTCCACCTCTTAAAATATAAATAAGGATATTCCCCGTTTGGCCAATATGGATATTATTTTCGGAGAAAGCCAAACAAGTAAAATCCAGATTGCCAATCCATTCCCTGTGTCCTCTTTTGGTAAAATCGGTCAGATATATATTTGCGCTTTGAAGAGCCGATTCAAGGGCTTCGATTGTTGTCCTTTTGGAATCAGAATAAAATTCTCTTTTTATGGCCGAAGCCAAAAGAGTTAACAAGAAATCAAAGCTTCTGTGTTTTTTCGGCGGGAGATTAGAGATTTTGCCAACCAGATACAAATTCCCCAATTTTGCCTCTTCAACATTTAGAGCCTCATAAGAAAAAACCCCGCAGACAGAATCTTTTTTGGCCGAGGGATGATGATAGATTATTTCTCTGAAATAAAGATTAAGACGAGGTTGATCCATTGGTTTTATTGTATCTCAAATCCCCAGTCTTTACAAGAGTAAAGAGAAGGGGTAATATAGGATTATGGCGAAAAAACCAAATAAAAAGGTCAAAAAAACAGTGAAAAAGCCAAAGAAAAAGGCCAAGGTCTTAAAGTCCAAAAAGGCAGCTAAAAGGGCCAGACCAAAGAAAATTGTAAGAAAAGGACCAAAAAAGATTATTAGAAAAAAACCCAAGAAAATTATCAAAAAAGCAAAGCCGAAGAAGGTAATTAGGAAGAAAATTAAAAAATTGGCCAAAAAAACCCGTCGAAAAGCCGCGAAGGGGCTAATCGGGCGAGCCCCCGTCCGCAGCGCCAAACCGCAGCTTCGGCGGGCGAGGCGCCAGTATGCGAAGCTTGCGGCGGGGAAGAAGAAGTTTAAAGCAAAAACCAGAGAAAAAATCAGAAAGATAAAAAGGATTAAGCCAAAGAAAAAAGCAGTTAAAAAGATAAAAAGACCAACAAAAAGAAAAAAGTCCAGAAAAGCAAAATCAGCCAAACCGAGAGTTTATATTGGCAAAGGCGCCTTAGAGCAGTTATTCGAGTCCCAGCCGAAAGTAAAGCTTTTGAAATTTTTCTTTAGGAATTCAAAGGATATCTTTCAAATAAAAGAGATTTTTAAACGATTAAGAAGTAATGTCTTGATTTTACGCAGCGAATTAAATAAATTGGAGAATATCGGCGTGATAAAGCAGAAGAAAGCCTGGCTTGTTTTTGAGGGAAAACGCGGTAAATCAAAAAAAGAAAAAAAGACGGTTTATTATCTGAATCCAGCTTTTGATTTTGTAAATGAATTAAAGATCCTGATTTTAAAATCAACCGTCGCTTCAAAAGATGATTTAGTAAACGGCGTTAGAAAATTAGGCAATATCAAACTTTTTGTTTTAACCGGTCTTTTTGCCGGAGACGACACGGCCAAAGTAGATTTATTGATTGTCGGTGATAAAATTAATCATCGAAAATTGAATAATTTCATCAAGGATTTAGAAGCCGAAGTTGGCAAAGAATTAAACTGCGCGATTATGTCTACCAAGGAATTTAATTATCGCTACGACATGTATGATAGGTTTGTTAGAGATATATTAACCGGTAAAAGCGAGGTTTTAATCAACAGGGTAAATCTTTGGTAATTCGGGCGTGTAGTTCAGCGGTTAGAACATTGCATTCACATTGCAAAGATCTGTGGTCCGAATCCACACACGCCCAATCATAATAATTAATCATTAAGGAGATAAAATTATGGAGGAAAAACTTCAAAAAGTGGCGGACGATTTCCTGAAAAGAGTTCAGGAAAAATTGCCGGCCGGAAAAGCCGATAAATCATTTATTGTCGGTATTGTCGGAATGATTGGTTCTGGCAGGACGCTTCTTGCGAAAACTTTAGTCAGAAACATTAAAGGCGCGGTTTTAAATTGTGCGAACAGCGCCAGATATATTTTAAAAGAAGAAGGAATGTCGTGGGGAGAAAATGTTTACGCGGTTCTGTTTAATGCTGCAGAATGGCTGATTAGAAATGGGTATATTGTTGTTTACGATGGCAACCAGGTTGATAAAGACAGAAGAGAAAGCATTAAAGAGTTGGCCGATAAATTAGACGTAAAATATTATCTTCTTAAAATTATTACTTCCGAAGCGACCGCCGAAAAATACCTCAGAGAAAAATATAGTCAGCCGCCGAAAAACACTTTTGAGGATTATTGGCCGGGAACCGATGCAGACGACATAGTGCAAAATCTTAAACAAAGAAACAAGGATTTTTATGCCATTGACCAGGAGGAGCCGAAGCCGGAATTTTTTGCCGAAATCGAGAACGAAGGCACAATCGATGAGTTCAAACAAAAAGCCGTAGAGATTGCCGAAAAAATCCAAGAATAGGCAAGATATTCGCTGCGGCGCGGAAATTCTTTCCGCGCCGCTTTTTTATTTCTCTTAAATATTTTATAATATAAGTATATGCCGATAGTATTGATTTTTTGGCGATGGTATTACGGCCAAGCAGTAAAAGATGTTTTAACTGCCTGGAGAAATTATATTATTTTTTCTCTTCAGTATTTTTCTATTCCTCTGCTTCTAAAAACAATAATCACTCCCTGGAAGCGGGACATCACCAGGAAACCAAGGGGTTTAGATTTTAAGAAAATTTTTGAATACATCGCTTTTAACGCGATTTCTCGCGGAGTTGGTTTAATAGTTCGATTTTTTACCATTATC
>CAYGVF010000077.1:0-1609 GCA_964353285.1 uncultured Candidatus Saccharibacteria bacterium
GATTACCACCACAGCGATTTCCATCACCAAGTTAGGTAGAAATATTACCAAAGGACAAAATGATTGGCTTGATTCATTTATAGCCAACCCTGGCGAAGAGATAGAATTTTCTGTTCAGATTACTAATATTGGAAATACCGAACTTACCAATGTTAAGATTTGGGATACTTTACCTAATAATATTTCGATTATTTCGGGAAGCACAACCATTGATGGTGTTTCTTGGGGCGGCGATGTAATTGGTGCCGGATTGCTTTTGAACAATTTGTCCCAAGGTCAGACAAAGACCATTAAGTTTAGGGCTAAAATTGATTCGGCTGACAAATTCGGTTCCGGTTCGACCACTTTGGTTAATACTGCTTTTGTTGCTGCCAATAATGTTTCTCAATTATCAGACCAGACATCAATCATTATTTATAGGCAAGGACAAGTTTTGGGCGCAGCCGGGTTTGTAAAGACCGGAGCCAATCTTTTGGTAATTATGTTTTTGATGATCTTCAGCTGTTTTGTTGCTTTACTGCTTTATTGTCGAACCAGAGAAGAAAAATTATTGGAAATTCTCAACAGTAACCAAGTAAGCGGATTTTATCGTTGGTTAATCGGGCTTTACTTTAAGTTGAGATTTAGTTTCACCGTTGGGTTAATGAGATTTAAAAAGATTTATTTGTAATATCAATTGACAAGTTAATTCACAAAAATCCCTGCAAATACTTGCAGGGATTTTTGTTTTCAAATATAATAAATATCTATCTTTCTTTTTTTCTTTTTTTCACGACTAATTTCAATTCTCCTTAAAAATAATTCAAGCTGGTCGGGTTTATAAACCCGATAATTATTCGCGGGATGACGATAGGCTTTGAGTTTTCCGCTCTTGTCCCAATTCCTGAGAGTCAGAGGAGCGACCCCTAAAATTTTTGCCGCCTGTTTTATTGTGTAGTATTTTTTTTGCATCTATGTTATAATGACAGATTGCTTGCTATAATTATTTTATGATATTATTATAGCATAATAAATTATAATAATTAATAAGATTGGCGCTTCGTCTCAAGCAGACAGAGCCCAATAAAATATTATGAGTCTAAAATCATTTTTTTCTAGATTAGCACTTGCCAAGGGAAACCTAACCTTAGAGAAAGCAATTCAGAGGCTTGTTTATGTTTTGGTCTTTTTATTTCCTCTTTGGTTTTTGCCTGTAACTATTAATGCTGTCGAGCTTAATAAACAGGTATTATTGGTTTTTTTGGTTATAATTACTTTTATTCTCTGGCTGATAAAGATTTTAAATCAGGGAGAAGTTCGGTGGAAAAGTAATATCCTAAACATCTTTTTGGGTGTTTTTTTAATTGTTTATATTTTGTCGACGATTTTTTCGGTAAGGACTTACGGAAGCTTAGTTGGTTGGTCTACCCATTTGAGCGGTAGCCTGATAAATGTTTTGTGTTTTCTGGCCCTGTATCTCTTGATTGTGAATAACTTCAAGGACATAAAAGATACTTTCGGACTTTTGTTTGTTTTCCTTGTTTCGGCGGCCATTACTACGTTTTTAGGTCTGCTGCAGATTTGGGGCGGATTTATTTTTCCTTGGGACTTTGCCAAATCGGCTTCTTTC
>CAYGVF010000078.1:0-9833 GCA_964353285.1 uncultured Candidatus Saccharibacteria bacterium
TCCAAAGATTTCAATAATTTTTCCGTAAAATCCATCATTTGATTGTAATCCCAATAAGCAGCGTAAAATTCGAGCATGGTAAATTCCGGATTATGCTCCCTGTCCATTCCTTCGTTTCTGAAACTGCGGTTCAATTCATAAACTCTCTCGAAACCGCCAACCAGCAATCTTTTCAAATAGAGTTCGGGTGCGATCCGCAAATACAAATCCATATTCAAAGCATTAAGATGGGTTTTGAAAGGACGAGCAATTGTGCCGCCAGCCATTGCCTGAAGCATCGGAGTTTCCACTTCCAAGAATCCGTTCTCGTCCAGAAATTTCCTGATTTTTTTGATGATTTCCGAACGCTTGATGAATTTTTCTTTGATTTCTTTGTTCAGAATCAAATCGAGATATCTTTTTCTGAATCTTTCCTCCACGTCTTCCAAGCCATACCATTCGCCCGGCAATGGCGAAAGGGATTTGGAAATAATTCTCCACTTCGAGACGTCTAACGTCTTTTCGTCTCTTTTGGTTTTGAATAAAGTTCCGCTTACCTCGACAAAATCCCCGATATCGATATTTTCCAAAAATAATTTGTATTGTTTGTCCCCTACCTTGTCTTTGCGAAAATAAATCTGAATTTGGGCCGAGCCGTCCTCGATATGACAAAAAGTCGAGCCGCCGTGTTCGCGGATTGAACGAATCCTGCCGACTAAGATTATCTTTTTATTTCCCAATTTCTTAAAACCATCCAGCGCCTCCTGATTCGTATGTGTGCGCAAAATCTCGGCCGGATAAGGATTTATTCCCGCTTTTATCAAATTCTCCAGCTTTCGCAGCCTGATTTTCTTCAATTCTTCCAAATTTTTCATCACTTTCATCATAACAGAAAAAAGAAAAAAACAAAAGCCTCGGTCTGGTCTAAGCCAAACACGAGGCCCGAAAAAAAGAGGTTTTAAAACTTGATTGGATCTGTGTCTACCATTTCTCCGGAAGGTTCTGCCACCACAAAAGCACTTACGCTTTCTCTCATCTTCTCCGTTATTTGAAGCAACTCTGCTTCGGTTACCCTTGGCTGGATGATCACTCCGATTTTCCCCCAATGGGCCCCATCGGATGTACCATGCTCGTCGCGGAACCACGAACAAATCGTAATTGGACGCCCAAGTTCTTTGGCAATCTCGTGGAGCTTTTTAACGCCGCAGAATTTTTCTCCTCCAAGAAACCGCAGCGGTGTATTGAGGAAAAACATAGTTTTCCCCTCCAAGAGAAAGTGACGAATGCCGACCATAATTTCTCCGCGACCCAATCTCGTCAAGAACCTTAAAATTCTTTTTTTCATCTTTTCCTCCTTTTTTAAAGATAATAACAGGATAGCATATTATTGCTATCCTGTCAATACCTAACTTGCCTCGCGCAAAAAGAAACAAAAAATCCCCGCGAGGGGATTAAATAAATGGGGCCACGGGAAATTTGTGACCCCAATTACAAGTGATCCTACTTTCTTTTAATTAACGGAGTAAAAGCTTTAAAGCTTCAATGGGAATATCTTCTTTCTCTTCTTCTTCAGGGACGAAGAATGGCAGGTTTTCCAGCAATCCTGTCTCGTGCAAAAGATTTTTTCGTAATGATCGCGAAATCCTTACCGGAACCCTGTTCCAAACAACCTCTCTGGAACCAAAATCCATCCATATTTCCGACTCTTTATACCGCAATGTGCATCCGTCCCATTCCCCTTCGATTTTAACCAAATTGGTTTTGTTCTTTAACGAATCGATGATTTCTCGAATCGTCTTTTCGCGCGTAAGCTTTCTTCGATTCTCGGCTTGTTCCAAAGATCTCAATGTAGAAAACACTTGTTTGATTTTGTTGATAAAATTTTTAATGAACATTTTATTCTCCTTTCAACTCAATAATAGCATATTATCAATGTCGTGTCAAGTATTTGCGGTATTCTCCACATACATATGGCTCTTTCCGGTGTGAGCTGGGAAATATGGCTAAAACACTACCTATCATCTACGTCATACAAAAAAACGAAAATAAAAAAAGGGGCATTCCGCAGAACGCCCCAAGGGTTCGTCTTATTGATTTTCTTTGTTTTCTATCCCGAATGTATTCAAGCATTTATCTGAACGGGGTACAAGATACTGATCTGCTGTAATTCTTCCTAAAATCCCACCGAATAATATGCACTGCATAGTTAGACCATCAACGCCAGGGATAAAGCCCGCAGTAGGATTGCCGTGAATAGGGTAAGGAAGTAAATAGGGACAATTAAGACACTTCGTTGGATCTGCGCTATCAACATAAATCCGAATCTCGATTTTTCCTATCAATGCTTTCATTTTTATCCTCCTTTTTTGAAGATAATAACAGGATAGCATATTACTACTATCCTGTCAATAGATTGACCGCGAGCCCTATTTCTTTTCTTCTTTCATCGCATCTTCGATGGCTTTGCGGACTTCTTCGGGATTGGGTTCTTTTTTTATTTTTTTGAAAGATTGAGGTAATTGCTTGGTTGCCTCATCCAGAGAAATGGCTTCCTGTTGCTTTGGTTTTTCTTCTCTGGCTTTTTGCAAACATTCCGGGCAGTAAACCGGCCTTACTCCATCCGGTTGAAAAGAAACTTTGGTTTTTTTGCCACAACCGGAACAAATGGCTTCAATTCTCTTCTTTTTTTCCGTTTCCGGCTCTACTGCCTCGCTCCATTTAATTAATTTTTCTTCGATTTCTTTTTTGGGCACAGTGTAACGTTCCCGGGAAGCATCGGTAATTTTATCGCGATATGATTTTTCCGGCTTGGGAAATGGAGGAAAAGTTGTCGCGCTGAAAGCCCGAGAAGCCGCGCCGTCAATCATCAGTTTCAAATAAATATTGTACTTATCCAAATTAACCAAATCATCGATAACGAATTCCGGGGTAAATTCTTTTTCCAAAAATTCCGCGTCGGATGCGCCGACCCGAAAGGTAATCAATGTTCCTACGTTGCCAAAAACCGCGTCTCTGACTTTTGTACTTTTGCCTCTGTCGGTCATCTGGTCAAGCTGGGCAATATACTGGTGAGTCAAAATCAAGGAAAGATGATACTTCCTGGCTTCGGAAAGAATAGTGGCGAAAGCTTCGGTAGCAAAGTTTTGGAATTCGTCAACGTAAAGATAAAAATCGCGCCTCTCTTCTTCCGGCACATCAACTCTGGTCATGGCAGCCAATTGTAATCTGGTTATCACCAAAGCACCCAAAAGATTACTGGCATCTTCACCGATTTTCCCCTTAGAAAGATTAACGATCAGGATTTTGCCTTCATCTATTGCCTTTCTCATATCTATGGAGGATTTAACCTGACCAATAATATTTCTAATCAAGGGACTCGAAATGAACTGACCGATTTTGTTCTGGATTGGTGCCACGGCCTCTTCCCGAAATCTGTCCGGATACTTGGCAAATTCGTTATTCCAAAACGATCTTACGGTCGGATCGGTAATTTTTTCCACAACCCTCTGACGGTAATCTCTGTCCGCCAACATTCTATTGATCCCCAATAAAGTGCTTCCCGGATACTCCAAAAGAGCCAAAACAGTATTATAGGTTATATATTCCATTCTGGAGCTCCACATATCAAACCAGATTTTTTTGAAAACACCAACCAATCCGGAAGCAACCAGATGACGATATTCCGGCTCTACCTTTTCCATAATATTAAAACTTATCGGATGATCGATATCAGCCGGATTAAAATAAATCACATCATTTACCCGATTAGAAGGGACAAAATCGAGCATTTTTTCGGCGAATTCACCATGCGGATCAACAACCGCCACGCCATAACCTTTTTGAATATCTTGAATCGCCATGTTTTCCAAAAGAACCGTTTTCCCGGTGCCGGTTTTTCCGACAATATACATATGGCGCCGGCGGTCATCGGTTTTGATGCCGAATTTTGTTCTCCTGTTTCGGAAATTGGTTTCGGCAAAAATTGTGATGTCGTCATTCATAAATAAATTTTAAACCGTGGGAAGCCTGCTTGGCGGGCCGCCTTTTTTGGCTTCAATTCTCGGTATTCTTTCCACTTTAACATATTTTAGAGGAATATGAAAAAGCGTAGCCAATTCTTCGGTGTTAAAAACAAATCCTCTCCCCGGTTTATGGAAAAGAAATTGCCTTTTTTTGTAAAGTTTAACTATATATCTTTTTTGACCCGGTTCTCGACGTTTTTTAAATATTTTACCTCGACCAGGCGTCACCAATTTATTGGGTTTAAACCCATTAAGATTCTGGGTGTTGAATTGTTTAAAAAATCCGCCAACCGCCGCAGTTTTATCCTGGGAAAAAACATCTTTATGTGCCCAATACATCTCCCTAATCATCACTCGGTATCCCAGTTTGGCAATATTGGCTTCGATTGCCGAAACCACTTCCTTCTGTCCGGGACTCAGATAAGCAACTAAATTTTCTACTTTTTTTTCCTCCTTGGTCTCGGTCTTGGTTGATGGTCCAGTAAAGAAATCCATAACTCCGCTTAAAAAAGCATCAAGCCAACCACTGGCTTCTTTAACGATCAATAATCCTCCTTTTTTCGAACTTTTCACTTCCTTCCCTATAATTTTGCCGACCAGTTTTTCTGCTTCTTTTTTCCAATCATCTCCGGTCGGACTAATCAAAATTTGTATCCAGACATGCTCCTGGGAAAGTAAACTGCTTAAAAATTCAAAAAGCCCCGCGATAGGGTCGGTTCTTTCTTCGATTTCTTTTTCCTGAAAAAAGAAAGGATAGGTTGTAATCGGATAGGCATCGGGTTGGGTTAAAACTATTTCTGTTCCCCAGATATCATAATCTTTGGTGGGAATGTTCGCCGGCAATTCGTCAATATAATCCTCCGCTTCGCTGATTTCCGCTTCCGGATACTGGGCAAAAATTTGCGATTCCACCAAGTTACGGTATTTTTCCGGTGTTCTGATAAGAATTTTGATTCTTCCGCCGTCACCGAGAATCTCTATGCTGAACCAGTTTGGAAATTCGCCTTTAATGTATTTATCTTTGAATTTAAGTTTTTTTTCCACGGCGTGCAAACCACTGAAAATCTGTTCCATTGCCTTGGGGCTCTTCACTGCCTCCTTGGGAAAGCTCATCTCCAAAAGCACCCACTTAATACTTTTCAAATATTCGGAGTGAATATAGTTTAACCAGATCATTCTTAAAGTAAAAAAAAGAGCCACCGGTAGCCAAACCCACCAATAGCCGAGGATAACTAATTTATAAATATGTAAAATGTCAGGCATTCCGCCAGTCATATTAAAACCCAACCGCTGATACAATTGTTAATGTTTAATAATCAAACCAATTTATATTTTCCGTCTCCCAATTTTGCTGTTTTAGGAGATCTTTGAAGATTAAGCAAGATGGTAGTCGGTTTAACTTGACGTTGATTTAATACCGCCTCCAAAATTTCTTGCTTAGTCATTGGTCTTTTGTTTTCTCTCAGAATTCTTTCGATTACCTCCTCAACCGTTCCCGGTTGATATCCCCAATCGGCCAAAGCATAAGTGCCGCGACCGGTTAAAACAAATCTGGAATCTTTGATTAATTCGTTGTGAACCGTCTGAGTGTGGGCCGGTCTTTCCCCGATTCCGCTTTTGTTTATTAATTCGGTAATAAGAGTAAAGTGAAGGGGCTTACCTTCTTTTCTTAATATTAAATAAGCTCTGTCTTTCACTCCCTGGGGAGAAATTTCCGGCCAATGAACCAACCCCACCTCTCCAAAAATATTTTTACTTATCTCTTTGGAAATATCCAAGGCAACGCAAAATATTTTTAACGGAAGGCCGGAATGTTCTCTGGATAAAACATCCATTATTTCCGATTCTCGAGAGGCCTTTTTGTTTTTGTTGAAATAATTAATCAGAAAATTAACCACTTTCTCAGCCGTAGTTCTGGCTGACTTGTCGGTTACCCAATAAGGATAAAAACGTTCATCGTTAATTACTCTTTGATAGGGATCACCGATGGTTAAAGCAAGGTAAAGCCGCCCTCTTAACGGATGGGGCCCGTCGGTATTGGTCAAAGAACAATACAAATATTCCTCACCGACTATTTTACCGTGCTCGGCAAAAAAATCATTTAAATAATCAAAAATTGGTCCGAATAACGGCAAAACTCTTTCCGATTTTAAAACTCTTAAACCGTTATCTTCTATTTGGCGTACTCTTTCTCGAGTTATGCCATAGCCCTTGCCGATCGACTCCAGAGTCTCGCTTTTCCCGTTTTTAATTCCAAACCTTCTTTCGATTACATCCCTGACTCGAGGATTGGTCAAATAAAATAACACCTTTTCTATTTTATTATTCAAGGTTTTGTTAAGATTTGCTTTCGCTAAATTTGTTTTTGTCATAGATTTGTTTAGTTTTATTAAGATTTATAATTAACACTAATATATCATTTTAAAAAAACCGTGTCAAGCCCCTTTTCTTTTCCACCTGTCCCAGCTCACCAACAATGCGCTGGCAATAAATAAAGAAGTATAGGTGCCGACGATGATACCAACGATAAGAGTTAAAGAAAAATATTTCAAGGTTTCTCCTCCGAATAAAAAAATGAAAAAAAGAACCAAGAGCGTACAAAAACCTGTACTCAATGAACGACTGATGATCTGATTCAGGCTATTGTTCACCGTCTCGAAAAAATTATCCGATCTGGTTCTTAAAATATTTTCTCGAACCCTATCGAATACAATCACCTTATCGTTGATTGTATAACCCAAAATGGTTAAAAGCGCGGCGACAACCGGGATATTGAATTGGATATTATAAAATTTACCCAAAATTACCAGAAGCAAAAAAGGAATCAAAACATCAATAAATAAAGTTGCAATCGAGACAACCCCGTATTGCCAGCCGGAAATCGGCCACTTAAGCTTTCTGAACGATATTGCGATATAAATAAGAAGAGATATCAAAGAAACCACGACTAAAACCACTGTTTTGTCTCTCAATTCCCTGCCTATTGTCGGACCAACGCTTTCAAATCTTATTTCTTCTATTTTCGAGAATTCATTAAGACCGGACAATATTTGCTGGTGAGTGTCTTCGTCAATGCTTTTCATTCTCAGAATTACACCGTTTTGTCCGGTTGGTTGAATCATTATTTCTCCCAAATTGAATTTATTCAATTTCTCCTGAATCTCTGTGTTAATTGGCCTTGTTTCTCCGTCTTGAGCGGAAAATTTTACCTCCAAAATAGTCCCGCCCGTAAAATCAATCCCAAAATTTAAGCCAAAAACAAACAGACAGACAATACTGACAACAATCAGAAAGCCTACAATCAAATAATGGAATTTATAATATTTGATAAAGGGAAAGTTCATAATAAAATTCTTTTAATTTTTTCGCTCTTCGAGCCAATAAAAAACCTAATCAAATAATTGGTAATGATTATGGCTGAAAACATATTAATTATGTTTCCCAATACCAGAGTGAGGGCGAAACCCTTCACAAAACTGGTCCCGAAAATAAACAGAATCAATCCAACCAAAATAGTGGTAAAATTACCGTCTCTTATCGACGGCCAGGCTCTCTTTATTCCGTTTGTAAGGGCATCGAAAAAATTTCTTCCTTCTTTCAACTCTTCTTTTGTTCTCGAAAAGATTAGAATATTCGCATCAACAGCCATACCCATCGAGAGCAAAAATCCGGCAATACCGGACAAAGTCAGAGTTACCGGAACCAATTTAAAAATTGCCAAAACCAAAATCACATAAATTATCAAAGAAATGGAAGCAAAAAAACCGCTTAACCTGTAGAAGATAATCATAAACAAAAGAATCGCCAAAAATCCGATAATCCCCGCTTTTAAGCTTTCTCTCAAAGAATCGTGGCCGAGTGAAGCGCCGATATTTTGCTGACTGATTAAATTGATCGGCACGGGCAAGGCACCGGCATTTAAGCGCTGAGCCAACTCTTTGGCTTCTTCGGTCGAAAAATTACCGGTAATTTGGGCGTTGCCGCCGGTAATTTCGTCTTGAACCCGGGGAAGACTAATCGGCGCACCATCCAAATAAATTGCCAGTATCTTATTGATATTTTTCTTGGTCAAATCAGCAAAAATTTTTGCTCCTTCGTCTGTAAATTCCAAAGCAACATGGGGTTGACTGGTGTTCGGGTCGAATGCCACTTGGGATCCCTTAAGATATCTACCGGTTAAAGGGCTTGGTTTAAAATAAGGGTCCAATTTTAAGGCCTCGGGATCTTGCTCTTCCTGCTTTTTTAAAATCGCATCTGTTTCCGCCTGGTCTCTTTGTTCTTTAAATTCCAAATAGGGAGTAGCGCCAATCATCGCGATTGCCTGTTTAACATCGGTTACTCCCGGCAAATCAACTATTAAACGATGCGAAGCTCCGGATTTATTTATTTGAACAATCGGCTCGCCAACGCCAAAAAGATTAACTCTTCTTTCAATCACATCTCTTATCCCGTCCAAAGATGCGTCCCGCTCTCCCGACTCAATATTGGAAAGATCTGCTTCATAAATCAGATGAGTGCCGCCCTGCAAGTCCAACCCCAATTTAAATGGTAATTTAAAAAACTTAGGAATATTAAAACCGGTCTTAGAATTAACCCAATTTATTCCTTTGTCCCAAAGATTGGGATAATCCAAGCAGCCGGCTAAAATTACCAAAATAAAAATCCCCAGCATTATTAACTGGATTTTTCTTGTCTGTTTTGTGCTAAACCTTCCCTCTTGAGTCGGTTTGATTCTCTTGAAAAACAAGCCCATAAATAAAAAAATCTTAAATCCTAAATCCTAAATAAATCCGAACTATCAGTGTAAAATAAAATAAATTTTTTGGCAAGTCCGTCATTTGTTCATGCAGCATTTTTTATATTTCTTTCCGCTGCCGCATGGGCAAGGGTCGTTGCGGCCCACTTTCGTCCGCCCTGGGCGGACTTCGGCGGGCAAGCCGGCCTTATTCTTATTATTTATATTTTGTGCTTTCAATTCTACTCCCAATAACATATTCACTATCGCGTCGTTGATTTCGTCAAGCATTTGGCCGAACAAACGACGGCCTTCGTTTTTGTATTCCACCAATGGGTCGCGCTGGCCGTAAGCACGCAACCCTACTCCTTCGCGCAAACACTCCATTGTTTCCAAGTGCTCCATCCAAAGCATATCGATTGTCCGCAACATTACGAATCTTTCCAGGTTTCCCATCTCACTCTCTTCTATTTTTTCCAATTTTTCCTTATATTTCTTCGATTCTTCCTCATTCATCAATTCTTCGATTTTTTTCCGCAATTCCTCGTCGCTGGCGAATAAAATATCTTTGCGCATCTTATAAATCGCGCCTCTTTGTTTGTTCATCACTTCGTCATATTCCAAAACATGGTTTCGGATATCAAAATTGTATCCCTCGATTCGCGCTTGGGCTTTTTCAATGGCACTGGAAATCAATCTGTTTTGGATGGGCTGGTCTTCGGGAATCTTAAAAGTATCCATCAGACCCTTTATTCTGTCCGAGCCGAATCTCTGCATCAATTCGTCTTCCAAAGAAACAAAAAACTGACTTGTGCCCGAATCGCCCTGACGGCCAGAGCGACCGCGCAACTGGTCATCGATTCTTCTGGCTTCGTGTCTTTCCGTGCCGATAACCATTAATCCGTTGGCTGCTTTGACTTTCTGGGCGTCCTGGTCATCCGCAGGATTTCCTCCCAGAACTATATCCACTCCCCGGCCAGCCATATTTGTTGCCACGGTTACTGCTTTGGATTTTCCTGCTTGGGCAATAATTTCTCCTTCTTTTTCGTGATTTTTGGCATTTAAAACATTACATTGTATTCCTTCTCTTTTTAATA
>CAYGVF010000079.1:0-11296 GCA_964353285.1 uncultured Candidatus Saccharibacteria bacterium
TTGGCCGTTGGTCAGGATATTGTTGTTCCCGATGGTCAGAAACCGGTTTATATTCAAACCGGCACAAGGTCTTACGCCACCTATAGCAGCTTTCCCAGACCGTATGCTAATCAGAGCCATCAATTTCCTTGGGGTCAATGCACTTGGTATATTGCCCAAAGAAGATATATTCCTTGGAGCGGGGATGCTAAAACTTGGATGTATAAAGCTCCGGAATACGGATTCGCTACCGGAAACGAACCGAAGCCCGGAGCGATTATGGCTACCAGAGAACATTCCCGTTATGGCCACGTTGCCTATGTTGAAGCCATTAATGGTGATTATATTACCATTTCAGAGATGAGCTTGGGTCGGGGAATCAAAACCGTGCGAACTTTACATAAAGACGATTGGAGAATAATCGGGTATATTTATTAAAATTTTCCATTTTTAATATTGATTCAAACCCCGGATTACGGGGATTTTTATTCAAAATAAGGAGGGTTTCGCCCTTTTAAAATTTAAAAAGGAGGCAAAAATGAAAGGCATAGCGGTATTTATTCTGATTATATTTATTGTGCTTTTTCTTTTGTGGTTCGGAATGTGGCAGGCCGTATCCGGCAAAAAAATCAAGAGTCAGGAAAAAGAATTAAAGGGAGTAAAATCTACCCAACAGACATTAAAACAAGAAGTTGCCGAATTAAAACAGAAGCCCAGCCGTTCTTTTTCTTCGGTGCCGGAGAAACTGATTTTCTGCGGAGAAGAGGTTCCGCTAGACAGAGAATACGTAAAAGAGAGATTAGATGAGGCTCTGAATTTCGAGAAGAACAGAAATTCTGCCATCGAGTCGATTTTCAAAAGAAGCGGTCGCTGGTTTTCATTTATTGAAAACGAGTTGAGAAACAGGAGTCTTCCTCTTGATTTAAGGTATCTTCCGGTTATTGAAAGCGATCTTAATCCCGATGCCAACTCCAATATGGGCGCAAGGGGAATGTGGCAATTGACCAGAGGTACTGCCCAAAGGTACAAACTGAGAGTGGATTACCTTATCGACGAAAGATATGACCCCTTTAAATCAACCAAAGCAGCCGTTGAACACCTGCAAGATCTTTATTCGGAATTCGGCAATTGGTCCAAGGCACTAGCCACCTATAATATGGATATGGCATCTTTCAAGAAGGCTGTTGAGAAAGAAAAGGCGAGTGATTTTTATCAGGTCAGAGGAATTCCCTTAGAGACCCAGAGATTTATTTTTCGCATCTTGGCCACAAAGATGATCATGGAACATCCGGAAAAGTACGGCTATCCTCGAGAAGAATCTATCGAAAAGCTGAAATACCAAAAATGGCAGGTCAGAGAAATCGATTTAGTGGTTGAAAAAGCAACGGCATCGAGAATCGAAATTGTCGAAAAACTGAAAGCACGCTATCCGGATCTAACTTATTGGGATTTTTTGACCCATAACCGTCACATTCTTCGTGACCTTCCGAGGGGTAAGTATAAAATTTATGTTTACTCCGAAAAACAAAACGGGACATCTTGAAAAAGATGTCCCATTTTATTTTCTCGATTTTATAATTCTGTTTTGGCCCGATATTGTAATGCTTCGGCAATATGCTGGGCGCTGATATTCAAAGATTCTTCCAAATCGGCAATGGTGCGGGCTAATTTAAGGATACGATGAAATCCCCGGGCCGATAAATGAAGATTATCCACCGCGTTTCTTAAAAGTCGGTCTCCGTTTTCATCGGTCCGACAATACATTTTAACCAAAGGAATAGTCATTTCGGCATTCGTAGTAACGCCGCTGTCTTTAAATCTTTCAAGCTGAATCTGTCTGGCTTTTTGCACTTTTTCTCTAATTTCTTGACTTGAACCGTCAATTTTTTCATCGGTCAATTTTTCATATTTAACATGGGGTACCTCAACATATAAGTCAATTCTATCCATGATCGGTCCGGAAATTTTTCTTTGATAGCGATTAATATCGCGTTGGGTGCAGGTGCATTCTTTTTCTGGATCGCCATAATAACCACAGGGACATGGATTCATTGCCGCAATCAAAATAAACCTGGCTGGAAAAGTATAGCTGGCTTTGGCCCTGGCTACGCTCACCAAACCATCTTCTAGCGGCTGGCGCAAGCTCTCCAGAACATCGCGGTGAACTTCGGGAAATTCATCAACGAACAAAACCCCACGATGAGCCAGGGTGATTTCGCCCGGCCTGGCCATGCCGCCTCCGCCGATTAAGCTTGCTTCGGAGGCGCTGTGATGGGGACTTCTGAATGGTCTGCGGCTAATCAAGGGTTTTTTATCGCTGAGCTTCCCAGCGACGCTGTAAATTTTGGTTACTTCCAAGATTTCATTTCTGGTCATTTTAGGTAAAATCGAAGCAAAAGCCTTGGCCAAGAGAGTTTTTCCGGATCCCGGTGGTCCGCTGAGAAGCACATTGTGGTTTCCGCTCGCGGCAATTTCCAAGGCTCTTTTAGCGTTTTCTTGGCCCTTAATAAAGGCCATATCAATGGGATAAGAAATTGATTCCCGTTCTTCCAAAAAGCTTTCAGCGAATGGTTTTAATGGTTCGATTTCAATTCTGTTTTCCAAATAACCGATTAATTCGGCTAAAGATTGGACAGGAATTATTTTTACTCCGTCAACGAGTTTAGCTTCTTGGGAATTGTATTTTGGCACAAAGACAGTGTTGATATTTTTTTCTTTGGCCATCATACAAATTGGCAAAACTCCGTTAACTTTTCTGATTTCGCCGTTTAAACCCAGTTCACCGATAAATAATTTGCTTTCCGAATCAAAACTTATTTGTTGGGACGACAGAAGAAAACTCAGAGCAATCGGCAGATCGTATCCAGACCCCTCTTTCCTTAAATCAGCCGGTGCCAGATTGATAATCACTCTTTTGTTTTGTTTATGCGGGGGTTCGGCTCCGCTGTTTTTGATTGCTGCGGCAATCCTTTCCTGCGATTCTTTAACCGATTTATCCGGAAGCCCGACAATAGCAAAAAAGCGGAGACCGGATGTTAAATCCGCCTCCACTTCAATAAGTTCGGCATCCAAGCCGGTTATCGCTGCTGAAAACACCTTATTCATAATTGTGGAAAATTCACTACTCTCCTCCCGAAATAGTTGATTTAAGACTTTATTTAAATTTTGAAGCGAAATTTAGCTTGATTTTCTCTTGACTTAAATTGTTTTTGGGTTTTTAATCAAGCACTTTTTAACAGGTTATCAACAATTTGGTTCATTGAACTCCCAAAAGTTTTTCAATCATTGTATACATTATTTCCTTACTTGTTCCGATAATCAAAAGATTATTTAAAATTGTGTAATTGAAGGTAAGGTCTGGTTTGGGTAAATTCACGTATCGGATAACGACATTCAGATGAATATCGTCTAAAAAGTTTTGACTGGCTCTGGGGCCGGGAACTTGAGCGGGATAGAAATTTTTAAAATCATCGAGCATGGTCGGTTCCCAGATTTTCAGTTGCTGTTTCAGATTTTCCGGGTTTTCGATTTCAGCAATCAATCCCAGACGCCTTCCGGTGGATTGACTGTAAAGAAAGAGATTATAATTTCCCTTAATGTCGTTCAGGGCAAAGGGCGAGATGGTTATTTCCAAATTTTGGAGAAGTTCAATCGAGGAAAGAAATTCTTTTTCGTTTTTTAAAACGCCAATTCGTTTGAATGTTCTGATTTCTTGGGTTGTCTTCGCTTCTTCTCTGATTAATTCGAAAAGAGACTTGTCTGGCAATATGGATATTGTTTTTGTTTCATTTGCGGAAATTAGTGAGGGCGAAAGCTTCGGAGCGGATACTGGAGGCGGTTGTTGAGGGGGATTTGGTTCGCCTCCCCCTGTAAGAGATCTGATTAGAAAAAAGGCGCCGAACCCCAATCCACCTATGATTAGAACAACTAGAAGCATTGAAAGAATTTTTCTTTTTGGTCTCGGAAGAGAGGCCTTGTATGATTGCTCGGGCATTTTAAGCTTTTCTTCTTCGGGAATTGGCGGTAATTCTTCTGGTTCGGGTCTTGGCCGAGGGATAAAAGGTTCTTCCACTGGAGCCACCAATTCTTCGGTTCCTGGTAGGGCTGTTTTTTTCGGTGGCGCGGGAATTGCTTTTGTCGGGAAAATTTCTTTTTTAGTTTCAATCGTTAATTTTTCCTCTTTCTTTAAAACCGGTTGCGGTACAGTGGTTCCAAACTCCTCTTCCGGTATGGGTATCCCTTTTGCTTCTTTTTCCAGCTTCCTTAATCCTAATTCAGCCAAATCATCTTTCATTGTTCTGATTTCGTAATCGGGCAAAGCATTGATTGGCTTGTCGTCCGAGATTGATTTACCCGCGTCTAGAGATACGGGTTTGTTGGTGCCCCTTATACCTTTAAGGATATTTATATCCATATTATTAGTTTATAATTTTTTGGGTCTTTTTTGTAGTGTCAAACCAACTTTTCCTGTTTCGTCTACTTTTTTAACTTTTACTTCAAGCATTTCTCCTTCTCTGATAACGTCCCCGACCCTCTTCACTCGAGGGCCCAATTCCGAAATATGCAGAAGACCGTCCTGCTTTGGATAAAGTTCGATAAAAGCGCCAAAATCAGTGATTTTAACAACTTTTCCTTGGAAAATTTCTCCGACCTTCACTTCCCTGGTCAGTGCTTTAATTCTACCAACGGCCTTTTTTGCCATTTCCGCATCATCGCTGGTAATAAAAACCGTGCCATCGTCCTCGATATCAATGTTTACTCCGGTCTCGTCAGTAATTTCGTGAATTGTTTTTCCGCCAGGACCGATAACCAGGCCGATTTTACTCGGATTTATTTGTAGAGAATAAACTCTTGGAGCAAGTGGCGATAATTCTGGCCTCGGTTTTTTAATTGTTTTTTCCATAATGTCTAGAATTTCCGTTCTGGCTTTCTTCGCTTGTTTAAACGTATCTTTCAGGATTTGAATCGTAACGCCATTAATTTTAACATCCATTTGGAAAGCGGTTATTCCTTTTCTCGTTCCGGCAATTTTAAAATCCATATCACCATGATGATCTTCGGGTCCCTGGATGTCGGTCAAAACCCTGTATTTTCCGCCAGCTGGCGGACCTTCGCTCATTAGTCCCATGGCAATGCCCGAGACATTTGCCTTAATCGGTACTCCTGCATCAAGAAGGGCCAGGGTTGAACCGCAGACCGAACCCATGGAAGAAGAACCATTAGAGGACAAAACCTCGGAAACGATTCTAACCGTATAGGGAAACTCTTCTTTTGACGGAACAATTGGCAGAAGAGCCTTTTCAGCCAAAGCGCCATGGCCAATTTCTCTTCTTCCCGGGCCGCGCATCGGACCAATTTCACCAACGCTATATGGCGGGAAGTTATAATCGTGCATAAATCTTTTCTTTCCCTCTAATTCCATTTGGTCAAAATATTGTTCTGCTCCCGGCGCGCCTAGAGTGACCAAAGATAAAATCTGAGTTGTTCCTCTTTTGAACAATCCCGAACCGTGGGTCCTGGGAAGAATTCCGACTGCTGTGGTAATTTCTCTGAATTCATCCAGTTTTCTTCCATCCGGTCTTTTGTCGTGTTTGAGGATATTTTCATGAACGATTTCGTCTATTTTTTCTTCAAACAATTCAACGGCCCGGTCTATTTTTCCTTTATCCATTTGATATTTTTCTCCAAAAAATTCAATCAAGTCTGCTTGCAATTTTCCCAGTCCCTCCACTCTTTCTTTTTTGCCGCTTACATAGATTGCCTTTTCCAGTTTGTCTTCCAAAAATTTTTCAACTTCTTTTTTGGTTTCTTCGTCTATCTCCATCGATTTCAGCTCTTTTTTCTCTGGTTTTATTTCTTTAATAATATCTTTCTGGAATTCAAGAAGTTTTTTAATGTATTTTCTGGCAAAATCTATTCCTTCAATGATTTCGTCTTCTGGTATTTCCGGCGCTTGCCCTTCAATCATATTAATTAGAACATCGTCATTTTTTTCAACCCCGGCGATAAAAATCTCGGAACCAGATTTTTCTTTTGCGCTTAAGATGGGAGCGATAATCCAATCTTTTCCGCTTTGACCGACAGAGATGCCCGCAATAGGTCCGTTCCAAGAGATATCGGATACGGACACGGCAATCGAAGCGCCGATTAAAGCCGGCAAGGCCGGATCATTTTCTCCGTCAAAAGATAAGACCGTTAAAACGACCTGAATATCGTTTCTTGTTTTGCCATTAAAAAGAGGCCGAATAGCTCTATCGACTAATCGGCCCGTTAAAATGGCCTCGTCGGTTGGTCTGCCCTCTCTTTTTATCCATTTGCTTCCTTTTATTTTTCCGGCCGCGTAGAATCTTTCTTCGTAATCAACCATTAAAGGAAAGTAATTTTTTTCACTCGGTTGTTTTGAGGTTACAACCGTAGCCAAAACAACGGTCTGCCCGTATTTAACCAGAGCAGAACCATTGGCTTGCTGGGCTAATTCCCCTAATTCTATTGAGAGCTCTTTGCCCTCGATTTCAGTCTTGAAGTTTTTCACTTCCATAGTTTTAGCCCTGATTTGCAAACTACAGACTATGGCGAGTAAAGTCGAATCCACAATCTATCTGTTTGCAGACCAGAGCAGTTAATTATTGTCTTTTTAATTGAATTAAATATTTGGCTGGATTTTTACTTAAATCTATAAAATCATCAGCCAATTCTTTTAATTTTGAAGATGCGCTTTTGGCAAAAGCGATTACTTCCACGTGTTGACCTTGGGCCTTAAGGTAGTCAACCAACGGCACAAAATCTCCGTCTCCCGTTACCAAAACAATGCTGTCCAATTTTTGACTTAATTGGATTGCGTCTACGGCCATGCCAACGTCCCAGTCGGCCTTTTTCATTCCTCCGGGAAAAATCTGTAGTTCCTTGCTTTTTACCTCAATACCGGCTTTTTCCAGGGCTTCCAAGAATGCTTTTTCTTCCCCGCTTTCCGTGGTAACCACATAGCCGATTGCCCTGATCAGTTTTCTGTCCGCTTGCGCGGTTTTTAAAATCTCCCGGAAATTGACTCGGGCCTGATAAAGATTTTTTGCCGAGTGGTACATGTTTTGTACATCAATTAAAACCCCCACTCGTTGTTCTTTGTGTTTGATGATTGTCATTTATTTTTTGAGTTCCAACTCTTTGGTTATTTTTTTATATCTTTTTTCGCTTTCACCCTCGAGCCATTCCAGCAATCTTTTTCTCTTCGACACCATACCCAAAAGACCTCGGCGGGAATGGTTGTCTTTGGGGTGTTTTTTTAAATGACTGGTCAAGTGTTGAATTTCTTCGGATAAAATTCCAATTTGAACTTCCGCCGACCCGGTGTCGGTTTGATGAATCTTGTGTTTCTCGATTATCTTTGATTTTTTGTGTTTTGTTAACATAATAAAACATTATACTACACAATAAATGTATTGCCAAGTTAATTTTTATTATTTATTATTAAGAACAATGAGAAAGATATTGCCGGCAATATTTTTTATTTTTCTCGGGATATTGATTTTTATCCCAGCTTCTGGACAAGAGACCTCTAATAAACTGGAGATTAATTTTTTCTATTCCCAAACCTGTCCACATTGTTTGGCTGAACAGAAATTTTTGGATAGTATTGAGAAGAAATATTCGGAGATTAAAATCAACCGTTATCTTTTCAGCGATTCCGAAAACAGAAAAAAATTAATAGATTTATTGGTAAAACATAATGCTGAAAATTATGCCGGTTTGATTCCAATAACTTTCGTGGGAGAAGAATTGATAGTCGGATACGATAACGATGATGGAATAGGAAAAAGAATTGAGGATTCCGTAAAAAGACAACTCACACAAGCAAATCCCGAACCGGAAAATAAAGACAAGGTTAAATTGCCCATAATTGGCGAAATTGATTTAACCAAGTATTCCCTTCCGGCCCAGGCAGTTGTTTTGGGATTTTTCGATGGGTTTAATGTTTGTTCCTTGGGCGCCCTGGTTTTGATTCTGGGATTGGTTTTGATTTTGCGTTCAAGAATGAAGATTTTGATTTTCGGCGGCGCATATATTCTGACCACTGCCATTGTCTATGGTATTCTGATAGTTTTATGGTACCAGCTTTTTTACTATTTGGCCCCGGCTTTAAGGGTTCTGCAGTTGTTTATTGCTTTTTTGGGTATTGCCGGCGCGATTTATTTCTTGAAACAATATATTAAATATAGAAAATATGGGCCAGCTTGCGATATAAAACAAAGCAGTGTAGTGGCGAAATTTTCTTCCAGAATTCAGAATACCTTTAAGGAATCGGGTGGTATTTGGGCGGTTATTATCAGTATTTTCGTTTTTGCGTTTGTGATTACGGTCGTAGAGTTTCCTTGCTCGGCAGTTATTCCGGTTCTTTTCGCCGGCGTATTGGTCCAGGCAAAAATTTCCGCTTTGTCCTACGTTTTTTACATTGCCTTGTATATTTTCTTTTACATACTTGATGAAATAATTATCTTTCTGATTGCTGTTTTTACCATGAATATTAAGATTGCTTCAAGCAAAGCAATGACTCGGCTTGTTTTAATCGAATCAATTATCCTGTTCGCTCTGGGGATTTATTATCTGGTCGGATTTTTTTAAGATTTTTTGGATAAAAACTACCCCTCGCGCCGGTCATTGGTACGAGGGGCTTTAATTGATTTTTTTCATCTCTCTCGGGGACGCTCAATTACAATTATCCGTTTCTTGGTTTGTTTTACGTTTTGGGATTGTCTGTTTGTTTCTATCATTTTTCTGGGGATCGCCCTAATGAAGTTGTTTCCGATTTTAACGACATCTATGTGGATTCCTCTTATGTGTTCTGGTAATCCTTTCACGCTGGGTATGTTAAAAAACGTACCGTCGAGATAGAGCTTGATTTCTCCTCTTTTAAGAATCAGCAGTCTTCCGAATAATTTTTCTTGCATTTTTGCCTCCTTCCTCTATTTCTGAAGACATTTTAAATAATAGCATATACAGAAAATATTGTCAAGTAGATTTGAGATAAAATTTATGTTTTTGTATTGACCAGGCAATAATTTTGAGTTATTCTATATTCGTCGCCCCTATGGTGAAATGGATATCACGTTAGTCTTCGGAACTAAAGTTGCGGGTTCGAGTCCTGCTGGGGGCATACGCGCCGGTAGCTCAGCCAGGTAGAGCAGCTCGCTCTTAACGAGACGGTCGGGGGTTCGATTCCCTCCCGGCGTACTTACGCGCCCATAGCTCAGCTAGGTAGAGCAGCTCCCTTTTAAGGAGACGGTCCCAGGTTCGATTCCTGGTGGGCGTACCAGATTTTAAAACCCCGCAGCGCGGGGTTTTAAAATTGGGCTTGACACTTTTTATTGGGTATGATATGATTATAGCGTTATTAAGATGGGCTTGATAATCTCTGCCACGAGAGGGTCGTGGTAATCTAGCACCATAAGGAGGTAAAACAATGGGACTAGACTTGACGCTACTCCCTTTACAGGGACCGCGAGAAATGGGCGACACATCCGTTCTTTGCTATGATCGATTGATTTTTGACCAGGACCACGAGATTTTCGGTCAACTCACCGACTGTGGCAAGGGCAACAAGCCGACAATTCAGGCGAATCCGATTCCGCCGCAGATGTGGGTCGAGACTTACGAGGACGAAGGCATCGAGCGGACGCGCGAAGACAAGTACGGCACTGCGTTAACATTCGTCTATGCCCAACAGCTAAAGAAGCTGAAGGTATCGGACAATGCTTCGCCGAAGAATAAGGCCATTAAGGCCTTCGTCGACGCCCTACCGGACGACACGCCCATCATTCTTGAGTGGCGATAAAATATGCCACCAACAGATTGCCTTGAGCCGGAATAACGAGAGTTGTTTCGGCTCTTCTCTTTTGTGTAGGAATTTATTGCCAAGGACAATTTTTGTCCTTTTTAAATTGCCAAAAGACAAATTTTAAGCTATGGTTAAAGTAATGAAAATTCCCAAAGAAGTTAAATTAGTAGTTGATAAGCTTCAGAAAAATAAATTTGAGGCGTATATTGTTGGCGGTTGCGTCAGGGATTTATTATTGAATCAGAAACCAAAAGATTGGGACATTACCACCAATGCCAGACCGGAAAAAATCCAGAAACTGTTTCCCAAATCTTTTTACGAAAACAAATTCGGCACAGTAACAGTAATCACCAATTCCAAAGATAAGACCCTGAAAACAATCGAAATAACCCCGTTCAGACTGGAGGGAAAATACAGTGATAAACGCCATCCCGATGAAATCAAATTCGCTAAAACCGTGGAAGAAGATTTGGCACGGAGAGACTTTACAGTGAACGCCCTCGCCCTTGGCTCAAAGCTTATATTAATTGACCCATTTGACGGGCAAAAAGATTTAAAAAACAAGATTATTAGAACCGTTGGCAAGGCAGAGGAAAGATTTAATGAAGACGCCTTAAGAATGCTTCGGGCAGTGCGTTTCGCTTGTACGCTAGGATTCGCCGTAGAGGCGAAAACCCTCAAAGCAATTCAGAAAAACGCCGGCTGCCCGCCCGCCATGACCGCCGGTCAGGCGTGTCGGGCGGGGATTCAGGCGATTTCCAAAGAAAGAGTCAAAGATGAATTGATTAAAATTTTCGAGTCAGATAAAGCAGCCGAAGGAGTTGACTTATTAAGACAAACCAATTTATTGAAATATATTCTGCCGGAATTGGAAAAAGGAGTTGGCGTGAGCCAGAATAAACATCATATATATGATATATACGAGCATTCAGTCAGGTCATTGCAGGTGGCGGCTGACAAAAAATTCAATTCGGAAGTGAGATTTGCCGCTCTTTTTCACGACATCGGCAAACCGGAAACAAAAGAGGGTGAAGGTCCTGATTCCACTTTTTACAATCACGATTATGTGGGCGCGAAATTCACTTATCGGATTTTACAAAGATTGAAATTTCCCAATAAATTCATCGACAAAGTGGTTTTATTGGTGAGAAATCATATGTTCGTATCCGACCCTCAAAGATTGACCGCGGCAGGAGCAAGGCGCTTGGTTGCCAGGGTGGGCAGAGAAAACATTTCTGATTTGATTAATCTGCGCATTGCCGACAGATTGGGAATGGGCAGACCAAAAGAAAGGCCGTATCGCTTGAGAACAATCGAATATATGATTGAAAAAGTTTCCAAAGACCCGATTTCCGCAAAAATGCTGAAAATCAATGGTAATAATGTAATGAAATTACTGAAAATCCAACCCGGACCGAAGGTTGGAGCGATTTTGGATGTTCTGTTGGCGGAAATAATCGAAGACCCGAAAAAAAACGACAAAAAATA
>CAYGVF010000080.1:0-8285 GCA_964353285.1 uncultured Candidatus Saccharibacteria bacterium
AAACAAAAATAACCTTGAAAAATCTGTCCAAACCGGTAATTTCGTGCTTGATATGGTGAACGCGATGGGTAAACGCGTCTTTTTCTCTTAAAATATGGTAAATATACCAGCCAAAAACAATCATTAAAAGAAATCCCTCGCCCCGAGAGATTTTTTTGTCAAAAACAAAAAGCAAAGGAAGCAAGGCAATCAGAAATATAATCCAGGAATCCCTTTTGGCGATTTTGCTTTCAACTTTCAAACCTTTGGAAACAATCGCCACCAAGCCCAAAATAAAACTGAGATTAACCAGATTGGAACCGATAATATTTCCCAAAGAAACAAATGAATATCCCTTTATTGCCGAAGTAACGCCAACAAGCAATTCCGGCAAAGTAGTGGCAAAAGTCATTAAAACAAAAGCCAAAACATACTCGGTCAATTTGAAATAGCCGGCCATTCTGGTTAAGGTTTTTACTAAAACCGCCCCGCTTTTCACCAGGGCATAACATCCGATTGCAAAAACCAATAAATAAACAATAACCATTCTATTCTTATTTTACCACGAATTTTAAAATACAAAAAAACAGCCCCAACGGGATTCGAACCCATATTACCGCCTTGAGAAGGCGATGTCCTGAACCATTAGACGATGGGGCCACGAAATACTTATAACAAAATTTTAAGCAACAAGCAATTCTTTTGCCCTTTCCGGTTCGGCCATAATTTCTTTGATGATTTTTTCCATTTTCATTGCCCGCGAACCTTTTATCAAAACGATGTCTCCTTCTTCCAATTCCTCCTGAATTTTTTTGCCCGCATCATCGGAAACATCAAATTGAAATATCTTCTTTTCGTCAAATCCGTATTTAATCGCAGTTTCGGCAATAAATTTAGCCCGCGGACCAACGATAAAAATCAAATCCGCTATCGCTGCTGCTTTTCTTCCCACTCTGCGATGAGCTTCCGGCGCGTATTCACCGATTTCCAGCATATCGCCCAAAACCGCAATTTTCCTTCGCCCTTCAAAAATCTTCAAACTGTCCAGGGCTGCTTCCATCGATAATAAGGCGGCATTATAACAGTCATCGATAATTAAAGTATTCTTAATACCCTTTATCATATGCATACGTCCCAGTAAAGGCCTGAATTCTTTCAATGCCTCGACAATTTCAATCAAATTCATACTAAAAACAATTCCTACTGTTGCCGCAGCTAAAGCCGAATACAAATGCTGAACTCCCAAAACATTAATTAATTTTGCCGGAACAGTACTTCCTTTAAAATCTAATTTAAAATTTAGTTCGCTTACTTCGGACGCAGTCGGAGAACCAATCCTTAAATCGTAATTAGTCGCCCGAACGTCGGCTTTTTCTTTTAAGCCATAGGTTAATATTTTCGCTTTTAATCCCTCTGCCATTTGTTTTATTTTTTCATCATCATAATTTAAAACCGCAACTCCGTCTTCGTCTAAACAGGCAATTAAATTTCTTTTTTCTCGAACAACTTCTTCTGGACTTTTAAAAAATTCTACATGAACCGGGATTTCGCCAATAGCTGTAATTATACTGACCTTCGGATGAATAAAACCAGTAAGATATTTTATGTCTCCAGGTCTATCTGCTCCCATTTCCAAAACCAAAAAACTCGGGTAAGGAACCTTAAAAATTATCGTCTCAAATATTTTTATAAATTTACCCAACCACCCAAAAATCGACCGGCCAGCGGTTTCTAAACCAAAAAGGGTTAAAGGCACGCCAATTTCGTTGTTATAGTTTCTTTGATTTCTTCTCACTTCTTTTTCTCCAAAGTGACTTTTTAAAACATGATAAATTGCCTCTTTGGTGGAGGTTTTCCCAACGCTGCCGGTAACCGCAATGATTGTCGGCTTGTACTTCTTTAAAACCGACTTAGATAATTCTTTCAGAATAAATTGTAAAATTTTACGCATATGCTCTATATTTTAATTCTATCACGATTTGAGATTATTGCGATGGCGGGATTTCATAATAATCCAATATATACTCTGCAATTTGCTTGGCTAAAGGAGTTATGGAGTCAGAGGCAAACTTAATTGTCTTCGGTTTATCTACTTTTATCAACATACTAAAACGAGGATTATACGCTGGAAAAAACTCGCCGAAGGTATGAATGGTCTCCTCGGTATAACCGCCTTTTTGCAAGTCCGGTATTTGAGCCGTACCGGTTTTTGCTGCTATTGAATAACCCTTTACTCCTGCCTTATCTTCGTAGCCAAATTTTACTGCGCTGACCAACATTGCCGTTAAACGCGAAGCGGTTTCTGATGAAATTATTCTTCCGATTTCTTTCGGTTCGGTAATTTTTTCTTCGCCATTTTTGTAAATAATTTTTTCCACCAAATAAGGTTGTAAAAGAATACCGTCATTGGCAATTGCACCAAAAGCAACAACGAGCTGGATAGGAGTAACAGCAATACCTTGCCCAAAAGCAGCTGTGGCGTATTCTAGGTCTCTTTTTTTCTTTAAATTGGAAATATTACCCTTTTCCTCCCCGCTTAAATCTATGCCTGTTTTATTGCCAAAACCAAATTTTTCAACATACTTTTTAAAATCTTCCTTGCCTAATTTTTGCTGGGCAAAAATTGCTCCGGTATTTAATGATTTCTCCAAAACCTGAGTCATCGTTTGAATTCCCTGCGGTTTCTTCAGGGAGTTTTCTATAGTATGACCGCTTATTTCAACCGTACCCTTATCCTCGTAAATAGTGTTGGGTTCAATAGCTCCTTTATCCAATGCACCAGCCATCGTAATCGCCTTAAATATTGAACCCGGCTCGAATACATCGCTGACTGCTGGATTTAAAAATAAGTTAACGTTTTCTACTTCACTGTATTTATTGGGATTAAAATTCGGCCAACTGGCCATAACCCTGATTGCCCCCGTTTTAATATCCATTATAATAACCGTTCCTCTTTCGGCTTCAAGTTTGTCAATTGTTTCTTTTAGTTTTCCTTCTACAAAATATTGAACAGTAGGATCGATAGTCAGAATTAAATCAGCCCCATCTTCCGGAGTAGATAATATTTTTTCGTTAATTGCTATCAATTCTCCTATGCCGTCTTTTTTCGCCTCAATAAAACCTGCTCTGCCAGAAAGTTCTTCTTCGTAATATTCTTCAACTCCATATCTTCCAACTTTTTCATCTTTATTAAAGCCAACAAAGCCCGTTACATGACAAGCCAAATCATCGGCTGGAAAATAGCGCCATTTTTCTTTCTGAAAATAAATACCTTTTATGTTCAGTTCTTTAATTTTTTTATAAGTATCTTCGTCGATTTTATTTTTTAAGGGTTCGTAAGGATCACCTACCTTATCTATCCTTTGTCTAATCTCTTGCTCTTTAAGTCCTAAAAGAGGAGCTAGTTTTAAAACTGTCTCCTCTTTTTGCTCTATCTCTTTGGGCACGATATAAACCATCCAATAATCTTTGTTAATAGCCACCGGGAAAAGCAGTGAACGAGAATCGCTATTCGTGTGCTTGTCTTTCATAAATATCTCGCCCCTTGAAGGATATATTGTTTCAAAATTCTGATGCTGGTTTTGGGCTAATTTTTTATAAAAACTATGTTTTACTATTTGAAGAGTAAACAAACGAAAAGCTATAACTAAAAAAACCAAACCAATAAAAAAAACGAATGTGTAAAATCGCCAATTTTTCATAAGCGAAATCATTTATTTCAAGGTTGCAACGCCAGTCGGCGGGATAGCGAGATATTCAACCTCTTGGACTGTGGTCATACCAAAGCTTTCGGTCTTTGCCTGTAAAACATTAATCGATTTTAAATCAGAAATCGTTATCTGAAATGTCTTGTTTTGATTTTCTAATTCGTTTACTTGTTTGGTTAAAGCTTTAATCTTATAACCAAGACTGGTAATGTTATTCGCCTGTAAAACATAGACTAAACCGAATAATCCTATCGCAAAAATCAAAAATATAACTAAAAGTTTTTTAGTCCTGATCTTCTTTGGGTGCTCCTTTAAGGAGCTAATTTGAGAACGGATAATATTCGAATGGGCTAAACTAATAACTGTCATAGACTTTGAATCCTTGGGCGGGGGTCAACCCCGCCTAAGATTCCAAGGCTATACCTTTGGATCCCTATTTTTTAACTATAGCTCGCAGTTTTGCGCTGCGGCTACGGTAGTTCATAGAAATTTCAAACTCGTCAGCCATAACCGGTTTATCGGTTAAAACGTCTGCCTGCCCTTGAGCTTTCTTGTCTCTAAAGAAATTTTTAACAATCCTATCTTCTAAAGAATGGAAAGAAATAACCAGAATTCTGCCACCAGGAGCAAGAATTTCGAATGCCTGCTCTAATCCGTGTTTCAGATTTTCTAATTCATCGTTAACAACAATTCTTAAAGCTTGAAAAATTCTGGATAAAACTCTATTTAAAGTGCCTCTGCGGGTCAAACTGAAAGCGCTGGGAACTGATCTTTTTATCACTTCCCTTAATTGAAAGGTTGTTTTTATGGGAGCTAATTTTCTTCGACCAACGATTTCTCTGACTATTCTTCGACTGTACCTTTCTTCGCCGTAATTTTTAAAGATGTCCACCAGACTTTCTTCTGGCCAAGTATTTACTATTTCCTCGGCTGGGACCACTTGCTTGCCGTTTAAAATCATAATTAGTGGCTCATCTTTCTTGTAGGTAAATCCTTTACCGCTTTCCTCTATCTGCCAAGCCGACAGTCCTAAGTCAAACAAAATTCCATTAATGTTTAAAAAATTATTTTCAATAACAATTTTTTTTAAATCTTTAAAATTTCCGTATGCAAGAATCAATTTATCAATGGGCTGAATTCTTTTTAAAGAACCTGAATCAAGGTCGATTCCCAAAACTTTTCCGCTAGGAGCCGTTTTTTCAAGAATTGCTCGGGCATGCCCGGCTTCGCCAATCGTGCAATCCACAAAGTTTTCTCCCGGCTTAGGACTCAGGTATTCTATAACTTTTTCCAAAAGAACTGGTGTATGCATAAAATCTATACGCCCAACTCCCCCAATCTTTCGGCCATATTATCGACTTCTTTTTCGCTTTGTCGTTTAAACGTATCCCATTTTACTTTATCCCAAATTTCCAAACGATTATAAACTCCGGCAATAATTACATTTTTTTTTAATTGGGCGTAATTCTTTAAATAATCAGGGACAAGAATTCTGCCTAATCCATCTAACCCAACTTCACTGGCACCGGCCAACATCAACCTGCTGAAACCTCTTGTATCTTTCTGACCAATTGGCAAATTGCTTAACTTCTCCACCAGTTTCTGCCATTCTTTTAAGGGAAAAATAAAAAGACAATTATCCAATCCCCTGGTAATAACTGCCTTGTTTCCAAGTTCCTTCCTTAATTTAGAAGGAATTGCCAATCTCTTTTTTGTATCGATTGTGTGAGTATATTCGCCGATCAACATAACTTACTTATCCCCAAAAATTATTACTTATTAACACTTTTATCCACAATTTAACACTATAATTAAATCTTATTCCACTTTAAATACATCTGTCAACACCTAAACAAGCACGAGATAATCACTTCCGCAAAACAAAAATTAGCTTCAAAAAAAGCTAATTTTTAAAAATTATCCACACTTTATTCACATCAACCTCCGACGTCATTTGCCTTAATTTCAACAAAATCTCCTCTTTTTAGATTTTTCTCTAAAATGATTCTGGCAATTTTACTCTCGATCTCATCCTGAATTACCCGCCTCATCGGTCGAGCACCGAACTCCGGCTGATAGCCCAGTTCAACTATTTTTTCTATCAAATCCGGATTAACTACTATGCGAATGCCCATCCCTTCCATAAGTCTTTTTGATAAATCATTCATCATTAAAATTGCTATCTTAATCAAATGCTCATGAGTTAAGGGTCTGAACGTCACCACGGCATCAAAACGATTCAAAAACTCCGGTTTAAATATTCCCTTCTTTAACAGAAAATCAGTTAAATCTTCTTTAAAAGATTCCAGGGGTTTTCTTTCTTTCACCCTCTGTCTGATTAATTCCGCTCCGGCATTGGAGGTACCGATGATTATACAGTCGGTTAAACTAATCCTTTTCCCAAAGGCATCGGTCAACCAACCCTCATCAAAAACTTGAAGGAATAAATTTAAAATATTAGGATGAGCTTTTTCAATTTCGTCTAAAAGAATTAAAGAAAAAGGATTATCGGAAATTGCTTTTACGAATAATCCGGGCTCCCCTGCTTCAACCGAACCGATTAAGCGATTGATTGATGACGTCTCCTGATATTCTGACATATCGAACCTTATCATCCGCTCATCGGAACCATAGTAGGCCTCGGCCAAAGCTTTCGAAGTTTCTGTTTTACCAACGCCAGTTGGTCCCAGAAAAAGAAAACTGCCAATCGGTCTCTTGCCGCCTTTTATTCCCACTCTTGCTCTACGCATTGCTTCAGAAATTACTTTTACCGCTTCTTCTTGATTGATAATTCGCGCGTGGATTCTATCCTCGAGGTTTAAAAGCTTTTCCCTCTCCGTCTCCTGAATTGTTCCCACCGGAACTTCGACTCTCTCCGAAATAATCTTATTTATATCGTCTGATAAAATTAATTTTTCTCCTTTCGAAGCGGCGTAGACAAATGCCTCGGTTAAAATATCGATTGCTTTTTCGGGAAATGGAACTCCCTGAATATAGCGTTCGGTCAATCTAACTATGTCTCTTAAAACCTTGTAACTCGCCGAAATCCCGTATTTTCTTTCCAAGCCCGGCAACATGTCTTCCAAAATAAGTATTGTTTGCTCAGCTGTTGCTTCGTTGACTTCCACCTTCACAAACAAGTTGTTTACCGAAGCGTTATTCTCAACATATTTATGCCATCCGTCGTAAGTGGTGATACCGATTACCTGAAAACTGGAGGACGACAGATATGGCAACATAACCGAAGTGATATCAAGGGCAGCCGGACCCTTGTCCGAACCCAAATAATTGTGAATTTCATCAATGACCAAAATAACGTTTCCGGCACTCACGGCCTCGGAAAAAATTATCCTTAATCTTTCCAGTATTTCTCCCGGCGTATCCAATCCCGCCAAAACCGCCTGCATATCCAATTCCAAAACCCGCTTGTCATTAAGATTAGAAAATGAATTTCCCTCAGCAACTTTCTGGGCAAAACCATAGACTATAGTTGAACGGCCCGAGCCGGATCTCCCAACCAATAGAACATTATTTTCTCCGCTTCTGGCCAAAATTCTTTCAATAGCATAAATCTCTTTTTGGTGCCCGATTAAATGAATGGAAAGATTTTGTTTTTTTATAATCTCGGTAATTTCGACACTGTACTTGTCCAGATTCACAGTATAGCCAGAGGCCCATTTTTTCCCGACCCCCCTTTTCTTAAGTAAATTCTCCAGTCTCCAAAATTGTCTTTTTCTCTTTAAATTGTATTCCAAATAATCCTCCCAGACAGTAACATGGTTTACATCGTCAAGATCCATATCAAGAGTGGCCAGCGCCTCTCTAAATCCTCTACTACCCTCGGATGCCGCCACCAAAAAATCCCTAATTTCTATGTGGCGATGGAAATTATTGATTGCCAGCAATGCAGATTTTTCAAGAACGGTATCAAACTCTTCTTTATTGGCAACGTCGTCTTTTTTAAATCTTGCCAATTCTGATTTCAATTTTTCTTTAAATATTTCTTTGTCCAGCCCGATTTTATCAAAAATCATTCTCCCTCGCTTGTCCTGCCACAGGTTAAAAATAATCGAAAAAATATTCAAAGGAACTCCCCTGCTTTTACAAAATTTATCCGCTCTAACCACCGCTCGAGCAACCCGAAAATCTAAGTGTTCCGCCAAATTAAGACTTTTAATGCTAACTTCGTCGGAAATTCTTTCGGCCAATGACGACCTTAATAAAAAGTTTTCCCTCAAAGCATCTAAGAACGTCAGATAAATAACACCCACTATAAAAAAACAAAAACAAAACAGAAAAAGAGCAAAAACATGTTTTGTCGTCAGTCCTAAAATGGCCGGCTGGAAAAGAAGTAAAAATAAAATTATGGCAAATAAGCTGAATAAAGTATTCAGCACTCTTATGAATTTCGGCGGAAAAGCCTTTTCCAAATCGATTGCTTTATAAATAAGATTTTTTCTTCTTAAGTCGAACATATCACAATAAAAGAGTAATTGCCAAAATAAAAAGCCCCAGAATAATCAAGGGCAGACACAACCAGATTATAAAAAATAAAAAACCAAGAACAAGAACAATCAAGAAAAATATTATGCCAGCGAT